>NZ_JAMWYY010000025.1:0-20416 GCF_024305175.1 Flavobacterium sp. | reverse complement strand
ATTGTTTTACCAGCTACCGCCGGCACCGCCACCACTAAAGCCACCACCGCCAAAACCGCCACCAAAGCTGCCGCCGCCAAAACCTCCTCCTCCGGAGCTTCCGCCACCGCCGCCAAAGCCACGGCCCAGGCTACTAAGGATGATGATATCGGCAAGATCTGAACCAAAACCGCCCCTGCGGCCGCCTCCACGGCCACCACCCCCTCTTCTGGAAATGATGGATATGATAATGATTATAATGATAATTATAGGTAACAGTATACTAAATATGTTAAGCTTTCCTTTCTTTTTAAAAGCACGGTCTTCTTTATACTTTCCTGAAAGTATATCTACTATAGCACTGGTTCCTTTATCGAGACCTTTATAATAACTGCCTGCTTTAAATTCAGGAATTATAACATTACGTGTAAGTTCGCCTATTATCCCCGCTGTAAGCCTGTCATCTAATCCATAACCCGGAGATATCCATATCTGGCGCTCTTTTTCGGAAAGTAATACCATCACTCCGTTATCTTTATCTTTTTGCCCTATACCCCATTTATGCGCCCATTCAGGTGTAAGTTGCCCTATGCTCTCTCCTTTCAGGCTTTCAATAGTAACAATAACTATTTGCGTACTTGTAGTATCTGCATAGTTTACCAGCTTTTGTTTCAGGCTGCTTTCTTCTGTTGCTGAAAGTATATCTGCATAGTCATAAACACTTGTCTGTTTAGATGGTACCTGTGGTATATCATATTGTGCGAATGCTGTTGTAACACACATTATAATGCTGAACAGCAACGCTATTTTTTTGTTAATATAAATCATTATGCTTTGGATATTGAATCAGGCAATTCATTAATATCACCTTTATCATCAAACGGAAAATATTTTTTAAGCCTTTCACCTGCACGCAGTATGCCGTTAATTAAGCCTGTTTTATATTCTCCTTTTTTAAATTCAGAGATAACTTCATCTTTGGTGCAATCCCAAAAATCATCTTCTACAACCTTATCTATGCCTTCATCTCCGATGATGGCAAAAGCATGGTCGGCAACACCCACATAAAAAAGCACACCATTTCGGGCTGCGGTATTGGCCATGCCTAATTGCAGAAAAACCTCCTGTGCCCTTTCGAGCGGAGGTTTTTCTGAATGATTTTCTATATGCACCCTTATTTCACCCGATGTGTTCTTTTCGGCTATACCAATGGCATTTACAATTTCCTTCTCGTCATCAGGGGTTAAAAAGTCTTTAAGTCCGGACATATTAATTAAAATCAAATTCTACATCAACAGGCTTATCAGCACCTTCGGACGAATTGAAAAATGCTTTTTCTTTATATTCTCCTAAAAGTATGGAGTTAGGAAAACGGAGTATGTGGTTGTTATACTCTTCTACCCTTTCATTATATCTTGTGCGTGCAGTACGTATTTCATTCTCAGTACTGGCAAGTTCATCCTGCAGCTTAAGAAAGTTCTGGTTGGATTTAAGTTCAGGATAACGCTCAACAGTAACATTACCAATAAGCTTATTAACCGACCCCATAAGGTTAGACTGTGCCCTGCTGAAAGCCTCTAACTGTTCAGATGTTGCATCAGCAGCATTTACCTGTACAGAGTTTGCTTTTGCCCTTGCTTCAATAACATCTGTCAACGTGCTTTTTTCAAAGTCTGCGGCTCCCTGTACCGTTTTTACAAGATTGCCAATAAGGTCATTACGCCTTTGGTAAGAAGTTTCTACATCTCCCCAGGCTTTAGCTACTGCCTGGTTTTTACTTATTGCACCATTCTTAACACCTACCGACCAAAAAATACCGATAACTATAAAACCTACAATAATAATTACCGGAATAAGCCACTTTTTCATGTTTTGTTTATTGTTTAAAGTTCGTTTTTAATATTGATTAATGCTGTCTTTACAGCCTCTAATTTACGAATAATCTCGAATTTATCTAATGTTTTCTTCTGCCCTTCCTTAAGGTGCACCTTTGCCCCATCCAGCGTAAAACCACGCTCTTTAACCAAATGGTATATCAGCTGAAGGTTCTTAACATCTTCGGGTGTAAACATGCGGTTGCCCTTGGCATTTTTTTTAGGCTTTAGTATATCAAACTCCTTATCCCAAAAACGGATAAGCGAGGCATTTACATTAAAAGCCTTTGCTAGTTCGCCAATAGTGTAATATCGTTTTTCGGGAAGGTTTAAATGCATTAGTCAAGCGATTGGTTTTCCTGGTTAGCTAATTTAGAAATTAAAACGTATTCTTTAGCAGAAATGTTACCGTAATAGAAGTTAACAGGGTTAATAACCTGCCCGTTTTTGTGCACCTCATAATGCAGGTGCGGCGCTTCGCTACGGCCTGTGCTGCCCACATAGCCTATAACATCGCCACGCTTAACACGCTGCCCTACTTTTGCTTTATATTTACTAAGGTGGGCATACAGTGTTTCATAGCCATAGCCATGTTTTATAACAATGTGGTTACCGTAGCCGGAGGCACGGTTATCGGCGCGGGTTATAACCCCGTCGCCCGTAGCATATATAGGCGTACCCGTTTTTGCTGAAAAGTCCATACCGGCATGAAACTTACGTATCTTGGTAAAAGGGTCGCTCCTGTACCCAAAGCCCGAGGCCACATGGCGCAGGTCTTCATTCTTTACAGGTTGTATGGCAGGGATTGCCGAAAGCAGCTTTTCCTTATCCTTTGCCAGCTTGGCTATTTCGTCTAACGATTTGCTTTGCACAACCAGTTCTTTACTGATAATATCAAGCCTTTTTGTTGTGCTGATTACCAAATCAGAATTATTGTAACCTTCCAGTTCTTTATAACGGTTTACCCCGCCAAAACCGGCCTTGCGCTGTTCTTCGGGTATGGGCGATGTGTTAAAATATGCCCTGTACAGGTTGTTGTCGCGCTCCGCCACACCCGAAAGTACCTCTTCCACCTGATCCATCTTGCGGTTCAGTATCTCATAGCGTATCTTCATGTTCTCTATTTCGCGCGCCTGCAGTTTGTCTTTAGGCGTTTCAAAATAAGGCGTGTTAAGCAACACCACGAAACACAGGAAGCCAAACAGCCCCGAAGCCAGTACAAACAGGGCTATAACGCCTATTTTCCTGCCTTTTTTTACCTTGAGCTTACGGTAAGCTAATGTTTCGGGATCGTAATAATATTTTACCTTCGCCATGTTCTTAAATTATTCTATTTTTGCACCTTAACAAAAAAGTTGTTTAACAGCGCAAATTGAGAAACGGACAAATTTAATAATTGTTGCGGGTTTTTGTACACTATTTCTCAGTTTAAGCCATTAAACACTATTGCTGCAACCATAAAACAAAATTTATACCCAAATATGAAATCGCGGGATATCAGGAAACAGTTTTTAGATTTTTTTACAGAGAAAGGCCACCTTATCGTGCCCAGCGCACCTATTGTTACCAAAGATGACCCTACCCTTATGTTTAACAACTCGGGAATGGCGCAGTTTAAGGAATACTTTTTAGGGAATGCTACCCCTAAAAGCAAGCGTATAGCCGATACCCAAAAGTGCCTTCGCGTTAGTGGAAAACACAATGATTTAGAGGATGTGGGTTTTGATACCTACCACCATACTATGTTTGAGATGCTGGGTAACTGGAGCTTTGGCGACTACTTTAAAAAAGAAGCTATAAACTGGGCGTGGGAACTGCTTACCGAAGTATATAAAGTACCTAAAGACATCCTTTATGTTACCGTGTTTGAAGGCAGCGAAGAAGAAAACGTGCCTTTTGACCAGGAAGCGTATGACATCTGGAAAACGCTGATAGATGAAGACCGCATTTTGATGGGTAACAAAAAAGACAATTTCTGGGAAATGGGCGACCAAGGGCCGTGTGGGCCATGCTCGGAAGTTCATGTTGATATACGTTCGGCAGAAGAAAAAGCATTAATACCAGGGCGTGAACTGATAAACAAAGACCACCCACAGGTGGTAGAGATATGGAATAACGTATTCATGGAGTTTAACCGCAAAGCGGACAGGTCGCTTGAAAAGCTGCCTGCACAGCACGTAGATACCGGTATGGGCTTTGAGCGCCTTTGCATGGTACTACAGGGTGTGCAGAGTAATTATGATACCGATGTTTTTACCCCACTGATTGAAAAGATAGAAAACCTTACCGGTAAAAAATATATTTCTAAAGCTGAAACCGATGAGCAGGAAAAGCTGAATATTGCCATAAGGGTGGTAGCCGACCACGTTAGGGCGGTGGCTTTTGCCATTGCCGACGGGCAATTGCCAAGCAATAACGGTGCAGGCTATGTTATCCGAAGGATATTGAGGAGGGCTATACGTTATGCATTTACCTTCCTTGACAAGAAAGAGCCGTTTATATATGAGCTTGTTGCCGTGCTATCAGCGCAAATGGGCGAGTTTTTCCCGGAGATAAAATCACAGCAAAACCTTGTAACCAATGTTATCAGGGAAGAAGAAAACTCATTCCTGCGTACACTGGAGCAGGGGCTTCAGTTACTTGAAAATGTTGTAGCCGATACTAAAGGTAAAGAAATAGCAGGAGCAAAAGTATTTGAGCTTTATGATACATTTGGCTTTCCCGAAGACCTTACAGCCTTAATTTTAAAAGAAAAAGGCTACAGCTATGATAAGGCTGAATTTGATGCTGAACTGAAAAAGCAGAAAGACCGTAGCCGTGCCGCCGGAGAGGTAGCGAAAGATGACTGGGTTACACTGGTTGAAGGCAATACCGAAACATTTGTAGGCTATGACCAGACAGAGAACGAGGTTAAAATTACCCGCTACCGTAAAGTAGAATCTAAAAAAGACGGTACGCTGTACCAGATAGTGTTAGATAACACTCCGTTTTACCCTGAAGGCGGTGGACAGGTTGGCGACAAAGGTGTGCTGGTTTCGGCTAACGAAAATATAGAAGTGCTCGACACTAAAAAAGAGAATAACCTTATACTGCACATAACCCAAACGCTGCCTGAAAATGTAAATGCGCTTTTTACTGCTAAAGTTAACACACAACTGCGCGGCGAAGCGGCATGCAACCACACGGCAACCCACCTGCTGCACCAGGCACTGCGTACTATACTCGGTACGCATGTAGAGCAGAAAGGCTCTTTGGTTAGCCCTAACTACCTGCGTTTCGACTTTTCACACTTCAGTAAAGTTACTGATGAAGAACTAAAACAGGTAGAAGAATTTGTAAATGCGCGCATACAGGAGCAGCTTCCGCTGATAGAGCGCAGGAGCATACCCTTTAAGCAGGCTATAGAAGAAGGCGCTATGGCATTGTTCGGTGAGAAATATGGCGATAATGTACGCGCAATTAAGTTTGGCGAAAGCATGGAGCTTTGCGGCGGCATACACGTGCAGAACACTGCCGATATATGGCATTTTAAAATAATAAGCGAAAGCGCCGTGGCAGCAGGCATACGCCGTATTGAGGCTATAACAGGCGATGCTGTAAAAGAATACTTTGCCACACAGGAGCAAATACTGGAAGAGATAAAAGCAGCACTTAAAAACCCGCAGGATACGCTGAAAGCAGTAAACAGCCTGCAGGAAGAAAACGCCAAACTTAAAAAACAGGTTGAGGCATTATTAAAAGATAAAGCTAAAAACCTGAAAGGTGAACTTGCCTCAGAAATTGAAGAAATTAACGGCGTTAAATTCCTTGCTAAAAAGGTTGACCTTGATGCTAACGGCGCAAAAGACCTTGCTTATGAATTAGGCAACCTGGGTAATAACCTGTTCCTTCTTTTGGCAACCGAGCAGGATGGCAAGCCAATGCTTACCTGCTACATCAGTAAAGAACTGGCAGCAGAAAAAGGGCTTAATGCCGGGCAGGTAGTGCGCGAACTTGGTAAGTATATACAGGGCGGCGGCGGCGGACAGCCGTTCTTCGCCACCGCAGGGGGTAAAAACCCGTCGGGAATACCCGATGCGCTAAATGCCGCAAAAGAGTTTATAAAATGATAATAGAGCCGCAGTTTACCTGCGGTTTTTATTCAATTATAAAATATATTTGCCTTTTTAATAAGATACTAAAACAAACACCAATGAAAAAAATTGCATTATTTCTTGCAATCTCCCTTACCGTAGCTTGTTCCGGTGATTCAGACAGCCCGAAAAGCACTAAAGTTTTGTTAGACAAAACAGTTACTACCTATGATGATGGCTCTACCGTAGAAGCCACATATTTTTATGATGATGACTTTTTAATAAAGACCACCTACTCAGACGGAAGGAGTGATGAATATACCTATGAGGATGAATATCTTACCCAAATGAAGGAACTTGACGGCACTACGGTAACAGCCACTCACAGGTATGAATACTTCAGCATAAACAGGTTAAAAAAATATACCATACAGCGTGGTGATATTACCAGCTATCAGAGCTATGAGTACCTCAATAACGGGGATATATATGTAAGAACGAATGACCTGTTAAGGGACGGGTATAACAGTAGTGACGGTCACTTCAAATTCAGAATGACCGGAAGCAGTATAAGCTATATAGAAGCTTTTATACCTACAGAACTCTTACCAATTTATACAGTTAATATACTATATGACACCAAAAAGTCTCCCATGGTAAATGTATGGGCAAATAGTATTATGAGCATGGCAAAACTTCAGGGAGGTGACAGGAACATACGCTTGTATAGCAGCTTGGGCGGAAATATGAGCAGCCAATCAGAAACTACATACACCTATAATGATGAAGGCTATCCGACACAATCAGTAACTACAATATCCGATAACACAACATATACGATTGAGTATTTTTACAAGTAAAACAGGATGATATTTATCATTTATAACCTATACAACACAGTTCTATTATAATAATTAATAAATGCAATTTACAACCCAAATACCTGTAGCTGTAAATAATCAGCAAATTGATTATAACAGCAGGATAGTGTCTTTGGGTTCGTGTTTTGCCGTAAATATAGGCCGGAGGCTGGAGTATTTTAAATTCAGGAATATAACCAACCCGTTTGGTATCCTGTTTCATCCGCTGGCACTGCAAAAAGCTATCGGCTTCGCCCTGAACAATAAAACATTCAGCGAAGCCGATATTTTTTTTCATAATGAACGCTGGCAGTGTTATGATGCACACAGCGATTTAAGCCATAATGATCCTGCCGCACTCACAGAACGTTTAAATAAGGCTAATGCACTGCTTAGGGAAAACTTGCTTAATGCCTCCCACATTATTATTACACTGGGTACAGCATGGGTATATCAACTTAATGCGACAGGTGAAACAGTTGCCAATTGCCATAAAGTACCCCAGCAACAATTTACAAAGCACCTAATGTCGGTAAATGATAGTAAGCAGAGCCTGACAGCGATTATTGATTTAATCAGGCAGGCAAACCCAACTGCACAGCTAATTTTTACCATTTCTCCCGTCAGGCACATAAAAGACGGATTTACCGAAAACCAGCACAGCAAATCCAATCTTTTTTCCGCATTGCAGGATGTGTTGCAATCGGAAAATTATTATTCCGGAACTTTTTATTTTCCATCCTATGAAATAATGATGGACGAACTGCGCGATTACCGCTTTTATGCGGCGGATATGATTCATCCTAACGAAACAGCCATAGCTTATATATGGGAGCGCTTTACGGAAAGCTGTATTAAACCGGAAGCTTTCACTATAATGAAAGAGGCTGATACCATACAAAAGGGGCTTCTGCACAGGCCTTTTAACGCTGAATCTGACCAACACAAAGATTTCCTCCGTAAACTCAGCGACAGGGCTGAAAAACTGAACCAACAGTACCCGCACATTACATTTTAGGCAAACTATAACATGCGGACTAAGCGCTTTTTCCTAATTTTAAAGAAAAAGCCGGATCATGGTCAAAAAAATACTTCTGGTTATTACTGCCGCACTGGTTATTATCCTGCTGTTCCGCTATTGCGAATTTAAAGATGACGAAACTACTGTTATAGAAGAAACTGCACTTATACAGCAGCAGATTAAAAACGTTGGTAAGCTGGTAGTAACCGAAGGGCATTTTACAGAAGTGCTGACGTACAAAGACCGTCAGAAATACTTCCTTAATATACTTTCGGCTGAGAAAAAGGCTTTAGTTGTTGTTAATGCCGATGTAACGATTAGTTATGACCTCAGCAAGATAGAATATGACATTAATGAGGCTACCAAAACTATAACCATTAAAAACATACCAAAAGAAGAAATAAACATAAGCCCCGACCTAAAGTTTTATGATGTGCAGCAAAATGGCTTTAATGAGTTTTCGGGAGAAGATTACAACAAAATAAACAGCACCGTAAAAGCCAACCTGAGAAAAAAAATTGAGAAGTCGTCTTTAAAAACAAATGCACAAAACAGGTTGCTGAGCGAGCTTTCGAAGATTTTGATACTCACTAATACTATGGGCTGGAAACTTCAATATAACGGCGAGCAGGTAAATAATGAAAGTATTAATGAAGTATTACTATAATAACAAAGGGGCTTTTAAAGCCCCTTTGTATCTATAAGTACTCGTGTGTACTTAGTTAACTGATTTTTCCTTTTCAAATATAAGCTCAAGCCCATCTTCAATAAGATGTACCACTTCAGGCCTTTGTGCCTTAACCTTGTCGAGATGGGCAAGTACCTGTTGCAGTATGCTTTCTTCTTTTTCTTTGTGTAGCAGTTCAGCTATTTCTACCGATAGCAGCCAGTCTTTAGGATGGTTTTCGGTAAGCTGTACAAATACTTCATCAAGGCTCATAGAAGCTTCTTTGCCTTCCCTGATGTTCCTTATATTTTGGTACAGGTTTTCAAGCTCCTGCCTTTGCGCCGACTTTTTAGCCTTTATTGTTTTGCTTGACGGAACATGTGTTATAAGGTCGAAGCTGTTAACATCTGCCGGGCCGGAGAAAGCCGAAATAACTTTTTTACCCACAGCCATATCATATATACCCCATTCCGGGCTGAACAGCACTCTATCATTATGGGTTACCGTACAATTTTTAAAACTGATAAGGATAATTTTACCCTGTAAATTACGTGTTCCGGTGATTATTTCGCCACTTACGGTTATGTTGCCTTCAAACTCAAGTGTAACGCGCTCCCCTTCATAAATGGCATAAGCTTTAAGGTCGCGCGGGCTCATGTCCTCAATGGCAAGGTTAATGCCTTTAAGCTTCCCTACAGGACTACCAAAGCCTTCGGCGTGGTATGCTGTACCATGCCCCACCAGTTCTTTTTCGCGGTAAGCCAATGCTGTTGGGCCGGTTACCTGAATGTAAACAGGTTTGCCTTCTTCTTCTACGACATTGGTAAATACTCCCGAAACCTGTAACCCGGTGCTGAACTCTATTGTGCCCAGTGCGTTAGACGCTATCAGTTTTTTTATACCTGAAAGACCGCCTGTGCGCAGTGCCATCTTGTTAGCAAATTCTTCCAGCACGAGGCTTAAATGTGCAAAATCGGGCGTAACAAAAAGCTGTGGCTGCGGCTTGGTTATATCAAAGCTTTGGTAGGCCGCATTAATATCATACGGCAGTTTTTTTACGTTATCGGTCATGCACCAAGTGCTTTCCCCAATAGAGGACAAAAGCCCTGCCCCATATATTTTAGGATTATCCACAGTACCTATAAGCCCGTACTCCACTGTCCACCAGTGCAGGTTACGGATAAGCGCCATTTCAGATAATTCGCCCATATCGTTCTGCAACTCATCTACCCGCTTCTCTGCAGCTTCAATTTCTTCCTGTGGTGTACCTTCCGCTTCTTTTAATATCGAAAGTAACCTGATGGCTTCATACATTTCATAATCGCGCGCCGATGATATCGCTTTACAGCCTATTTCGCCAAAACGGCGAAGGTACTCGGCATACTCAGGATTGGCAATGATAGGTGCATGCCCTGCCCCTTCATGGATAATATCCGGAGCGGGGGTATATTCTATATGCTCAAGCTGGCGGATATCAGAAGCTATAACAAGCACATTATACGCCTGAAATTCCATAAAAGCGTTTGGCGGTATAAAGCCATCTACTGCAACGGCAGCCCAGCCAATTTCTTTCAGTATGCGGTTCATGCCATACATACTGGGTATGCTGTCTACTTCTATACCAGTTTTTTTAAGCCCCTCCAGATAAGAACTGTGTGCCACACGGCTAAGGTAATCTACATTCTTGCGCATTACATACCGCCATACCGCTTGGTTTATGGGTGTATAATCTTCATAATCCTGCGGTTTGATAAATTGTTTCAGGTGCCCGGGCAGCCTGTCTATTAGCGGGTTGCTTTCTATATTTGCATTCATAGTATTACGCAATAGTTGTCCTGTAAAATTACGAATTTCTCACAATTCACAATAATATGATGGTGATATTATTTGTTATCAATCTCAAAAAAACCAAATACTAAAAAATAATCAAAATATGGCAAATAAAAATCCCGATTGCCACTGCAACCGGGATCTTTAGATATAACCTGTACTTTAAAACCTTATCTCTTATCAGCAGGCTTAAACTCCCTGTGAGGTTCACCTACATAAACCTGCCTTGGGCGGCCTATAGGCTCTTTGTTTACGCGCATCTCTTTCCATTGTGCAATCCAGCCCGGAAGGCGGCCAATGGCAAACAATACTGTAAACATTTCTGTTGGTATACCCATTGCCCTGTAAATGATTCCTGAATAGAAATCTACGTTAGGGTAAAGGTTCCTTGATTTGAAGTACTCGTCCTGAAGGGCGCTTTCTTCAAGTTTTTTGGCAATGTTAAGTACTGGGTCTTCCACACCAAGTGAGCTAAGCACATCGTCTGCCGCTTTCTTGATGATCTTCGCCCTCGGGTCGAAGTTTTTGTAAACCCTGTGACCAAAGCCCATAAGGCGGAAAGGGTCATTCTTATCTTTTGCTTTGGCAAGATACTTATCAGCATCTCCACCGTCTTTTTGTATTTCCTCAAGCATTTCAAGAACTGCCTGGTTAGCGCCACCGTGTAGCGGGCCCCATAATGCCGAAACACCGGCAGAAATAGAAGCAAACAGCCCGGCATGAGATGAACCTACCATGCGCACTGTACTGGTAGAACAGTTTTGCTCGTGGTCGGCATGCAGTATAAACAGCTTGTCAAGCGCATCTACCACAACAGGGTTTGGCTTGTAAGGGCCTGTAGGCAATGCAAACATAAGCTGCATAAAGTTCTCTACATAACCTTTGGTGTTATCATAGTAGTTTAACGGGTAGCCCATAGCCTTCCTGTATGTCCAGGTAGCTATAACAAGGAATTTACCCATAGTTTTACACACAGCCTCATACATTTCCTTATCATTGGCAACGTTAACCGATTTAGGGTTAAAAGCCGTAAGGGCACTTGTTAATGAAGCCAGCACTCCCATCGGGTGGGCTGTTTTAGGGAAGCCGTCGATGATGTTTTTCATCTCCTCATGAACAAGGGTGTACTTCCTTATTGTATTTTCAAACTTTTCAAGCTCGGCAGCCGTTGGCAGTTCACCAAAAATAAGCAGGTAAGAAACCTCAAGGAAGTTTGACTTAGAGGCCAGGTCTTCTATGCTGTAACCCCTGTACCTTAATATGCCCTGCTCGCCATCAAGAAAAGTGATTGCACTTTGGCATGATCCTGAATTTTTATAACCCGGATCCAGGGTTATGGCGCCTGTTTCCCCGCGCAGTTTTTCAATATCAATGGCAACCTCGTTTTCGGTCCCCACCACAACAGGGAACTCATATTTTTTGCCATCAATCTCCAATGTAGCTATATTTGACATGTTGGTAGTGATGTTATAATGATTGTGAAATAATAATTCCTGCGAATTTAATAAATTAGAATTTATTTATGAAGAAAAGTACTTATTAAAATCGTTAATTCTGCATATAAATAACAAAAGTCGATACCCGTTGGTATCGACTTTTGACAATTTTATAATGATTTACCCTTTTTAGGATAAAATTTAAAAGTTTATTGCTTAACCAGTTTCAGTACCCTACTGCCTTTTTCTGTAGTAATTTTCACAAAATACAGGCCTGCCTGCCTTGCTGAAACATCTAAAACAGACGACTGACCCGAATACAAAAGCCTGCCCTGCGCATCATAAAGCTCTGCCTGCATAACAGTATTTGTTGTTTCTATATTTACAACATCTGTTGCAGGGTTAGGATAAAGCAGCACATCATTATTTACTTCAAAATCAGGTGTGCTTAGCGCTGTAAAAGCCGTTTGTGCTTCGTTTGTCTGTACAGGCGCGTTATAATCAAAATAAACAGAAGACTGCTGCATTACAACGTCATTTTCCTGCAATGTGCTTACTGTTTTTATTTTAAACAGCAGGCTGCCTTTACCATTAACCGGAAGGTTGATGTCGCCGAAATAAAACTCTGCATCGTTACTTTTAATCCTGGTCTGTACGGTGTGGCTTGCATACATCAGTTGCAGCGAGCTGATATCAAACTGTTCCGGATTAATGCTGTTTTTTATCATAACAAATCCGGCAGAAGTTGTTCCCGTATTCTGGAAGTTTATACTATAGTACAGGTACTCCCCTATCCTGCTGATATGTTCAAACTCTCCCTGCAGGCAGGTAATCTCTAAAGGGTCGTAAACGTCTGCCACTACCTGTTTAAAAGAAAAGTTATTATCTTCTATAGTCTCATCACCGGCCACAGGTGCCTGGCTAACATTGAAGGTAAGCTCGTCCCCCGCATTAACGGCAGGCTCATCGGCAGGGCTGTTAAGGTTTAACGTTGCAAACACACTCCTCGACTGGAAGGGCTGTAAATCAGTATAACCCCATGTTATAGAACCGGGAGAGGCACTAAGCGGAATATTAGACTGTACAAAATCGAAAATATCAGCATCATACGTAAGCGTAAAATGACCTGATACAACCTGATTGCCTTTGTTCCTGCATACTACACGGTAGGTAGCATTAGAGCCGGGCACTGCATCACCTACAGGATAAACAACCACCTCTACATCTGTATGGGTGCCGTTTGCGGCTACGCAAAAATCCTGTTGGGTAATACTGCTGTTCTCTTCATCAAAAGTAATTGTAGCCTCATTTGGTGTAAGTGTAAACCATTCATGGTTCTCCAATTGGGGTGTAACGGTAAAATTACCCGCGCCTGTAAAAAACACATAGCCCCCCTGCGTACTGCTGAAAGTATTACTACCATCAGCACCACCTGCCATGCCTATACCTGTAATACCTGTAATGCCATCTGCCTCATCACAACCGTTACTGTCGGCATCAAAAGTGAATACTCCTGTAATGGCATTTTTAGCCCCGCCAGGTGCAAATGAGCAATAGCTGCTCGTAAACATGTGAGTATTAAATTCATCCTGCTCAGGCAGTAAGCTTTCATTACCCTCGTCAATGCAAACATACAGCGGATGCTCCGCATCCGATTCAAGGTCTAAATTCAGCGAGTTATACGCTTCTATACCATTCTTCAGGTTCAGGTATCTTGGGCCTGCAGCCAATTTAAAATCAAGCAATAGTGACTCAAGCATAGTGCATCCGCTTAAATCAAGATTCGAAGGCCCTTCTGTATGTCCCGTTATATCAATATAGGTAAGTACCGGCTTCTCATCAAAAATTACAACCGGAGCTACCGGCGAGTTGTTTATAGCTGCATATTGTAGCCCTGTGCAGGCAGTAAGGTTGTATTCGGCTACCGGCGCGCTTGTAATATTCAGGGTTTCCAAACCTGTCAACTGCAAAAAGTCTATAGCCTCTATCGCCGTGTTTGCCAACACTATGCTTTTTAAACCTGTAAGCCCCGCAACATCAAGAGTGCCCGCAACAAGAAAGCTATCGGCAACGGTTACGTTTTCAAGTGCTGAAAGCCCCTGTATGTTTATAATGGTTGCGCCTGCGGCCGCCCCGGTATTTATAAATGTGAGATCTTCAAGGTTTGTAAGCGCGGTCAGTTCAATTGTTGTATTGAGTGTATTGCAATATTCAAAAGTAAGGCTGCGCAGGTTAGTAAAAGACTCTATGCCCGTTACAGAAACCATTTCTCCTGTTATGGTTATACCCCATACGGCTTCCGCTTCTTCAATTTGAATTTCGTTATCGTCATTAGCGTCTATAACCACAGGGTTACCTTCGGCATCGGTACCAGATGCTTCTAACAGAAACTGCTTGAATACTGCATCGGGCACATCAATATTCTGGGCGTTAGCGGCAGCACCTGCGAGTAAAACTAATAACAGAAGTAATTTTATTTTCATATACAATTTATTGAGGTAGATTTTATAACAGCTAAGATAAAGCTAATTTTGGTATTTACTGAAGATTAAAAGTTACCGAAAAGAGAAGAATTAATGAACGGCAGGTACTACTTTTGCAACAAGCTGAAAAAGTTATGAGAAAAATAAAACTGATATGGGATTTTAGGGGACCTGCGGCAGCAAAAACAGCCGAGCACCACGAAAAACATTTAAAAGAATATATTGCTATTGAGCAGCTACCACTGAATATTACCGGATTTAATATCATTAATGATATGCATGCTACCGCTTGGATGGTAGTAACAGATGAGTACATGATACCCGTGCGCGATGCACTAAAACCGCACAGGGGAGAAGTAGCCAGCTAACAGCCCCCTAACCCCCAAAGGTATAATAGGTATGCAGTGGCGGCAAACAGTAGACAGAAAAAAACCTGCGAGTTGCAGGTTTTCTATTTGTTTACTTTTAACTAAATGATGTTATTAATTCGCCACTTCACTGATGAATTTTATACGCATCAGCCTTAGCTCTTCTGTGTCATAGTCACCGTCAAACTCTTTAAGGGCATCTTTTATATTATCAGATTCCGATTCCATGAAATAATCGTGTATTTCTTCCTGCTGCTCGTCATCCAGTATTTCGTCTATCCAGTATTTTATATTAAGGCGTGTGCCTGAATATACTATCTGCTCCATTTCTTTTAGCAGTGCATCCATGTCAAGCCCTTTTGCCCTTGCTATATCATTTAGCGGCAGCTTGCGGTCTATATTCTGAATAATGTATAGCTTAAGCCCTGAATTTGCCCCCGTAGATTTTACCACAAGGTCATCAGGACGGATAATGTCATTATCTTCTACATAGCGGGCTATTAGGTCAACAAATTCTTTACCGTATTTTTTAGCCTTACCCTCGCCCACACCATGCACGCCGCTAAGTTCCTCTACACTAACGGGATATTTTAGTGCCATATCTTCCAGCGACGGATCCTGGAAAACCACAAATGGTGGTACTCCAAGCTTTTTAGCCACTTTTTTGCGTAGGTCTTTAAGCATGCCTGTAAGTACCTCATCCGATGTTACCGAAGATTTCGACGCCGTAACGGTTGTTTCATCCTCATTTTCATTATAATCGTGGTCTTCACTCATCATGAATGACACCGGCGATGATATGAATGATTCACCCTTTGCGGTAAGTTTTATAACCCCGTAAGACTCTATATCTTTAGAAAGATAACCTTCTACAAGCACCTGCCTTAGCAGTGCCATCCAGTATTTTTCATCGTGAGCGGCACCTTTTCCAAAAAATGGTTGGGCGTCAGTTTTATGTGATTTAATTACCGCATTTACCTTACCTATAAGGGTAAAAATAATTTCTTTTGCTTTATATAATTGCCGGGTATCCCTAACGGTTTCAAGCAGTAGTACCACTTCATCTTTGGCTTCCACTTTCTTTTTAGGGTTACGCACGTTGTCATCCATGTCGGCGCCCTCTCCTGTTTCCTCGTCAAACTCTTCACCAAAATAATGCAACAGGAACTTTCTGCGTGACATAGAGGTTTCGGCATATGCCACAACCTCCTGTAATAACGCATACCCTATCTCCTGCTCGGCTATCGGCTTGCCGCTCATAAACTTTTCGAGCTTCTCAATATCCTTATAGGAATAATAAGCAAGGCAGTGGCCTTCGCCACCGTCACGGCCTGCACGGCCTGTTTCCTGATAGTAGCTTTCCAAGGATTTTGGTATATCATGGTGTATTACAAACCTTACATCAGGCTTATCTATACCCATACCAAAAGCAATGGTTGCCACTACCACATCTACATCTTCCATAAGGAACATGTCCTGGTGCTTTGCCCTTGTTTTGGCGTCAAGCCCTGCATGGTAAGGCACGGCACTAATACCGTTTACCTGCAATACCTGTGCTATTTCCTCTACCTTTTTGCGGCTAAGGCAATATATTACACCCGATTTGCCTTTATGCTGGCGGATGAAGCGTATAATATCTGACTCTACATTCTTGGTTTTGGTGCGTACCTCATAATACAGGTTAGGCCTGTTGAACGATGCCTTATAAGTATCGGCATCGGTCATATCCAGGTTTTTGAGTATGTCTTCCTGCACTTTTGGAGTGGCGGTAGCCGTAAGCCCGATTATTGGCACATCTCCCAGTTGTTTTATAATATTCCTGAGGTTACGGTACTCCGGGCGGAAATCATGGCCCCACTCAGAGATACAGTGCGCCTCGTCTATAGCTACAAAAGAAAGCGGAACACCTTTAAGGAAGTTTACATATTCCTCTTTGGTGAGCGATTCTGGCGCTACATAAAGCAGCTTGGTTATACCCGATGTAATATCGTTTTTAACCTGGTTAACCTCGGTTTTGGTAAGTGACGAGTTAAGCACATGTGCCACACCGCTTTCAGAAGAAAGGCTGCGTATGGCATCTACCTGGTTTTTCATTAGCGCTATAAGCGGGGAAACCACAATTGCGGTACCCTCTAAAACCAGGGCCGGCAACTGGTAACATAATGATTTGCCACCGCCCGTAGGCATTATAACAAAGGTATTGCGGCCCGAAATTATACTGCGAACAACATCTTCCTGGAGGCCTTTGAAATTGTTAAAACCAAAATATTTTTTTAACTCTTTATGTAAGTCAATTTCGGTTGATTTCATTATTTATTAATCCTATATTTACATAAATTTGCAGAACCTAAAGATACAAAAATCTTTAATATTCGCAACTTTTTAAACACGTATAAAGTTTGACAAATACAGACTCCATACTGGCTTCTGCCAAAAAAACCATACTTTCTGAAAGCGAGAGCATTGCCGCCCTTACCAACTATCTTGACAGCGACTTTGCCAATGCGGTGCAAACTGTATACAGCACAAAAGGAAGGGTTGTGGTTACAGGCATTGGCAAAAGCGCCATTATTGCGTCTAAAATTGTGGCCACACTTAACTCTACCGGAACCCCATCGTTATTCCTGCACGCAGCAGAAGCCATTCACGGCGACCTTGGCATTGTGCAGCCCGGAGATGTAGTGATATGTATTTCTAAAAGCGGCAACAGCCCGGAGATTAAAGTGCTGGCTCCGTTATTAAAACGCTATGGTAATGTGCTTATTGGCATGACTGCTAATAAAAATTCTTTTCTTGCCAAAGAATCCGATTTTGTAATGCATGCGTATGTTGATAATGAGGCCTGCCCTAACAACCTTGCCCCTACCAACAGCACAACGGCGCAGCTTGTAATGGGTGATGCGCTTGCCGTATGCCTGATGGAGATGCGTGGCTTTACTGCCGAAGATTTTGCTAAGTACCACCCCGGTGGTGCGCTGGGTAAAAAGCTCCTGCTTCGTGTGGGCGATATGCTGGATGATACGCACAAGCCCCAGATAAGCCCCGATTGCAGTATTAAAAAAGCAATTGTAGAGATAAGCGAAAAAAGGCTTGGTGTTACTGCAGTAGTAGAAAATAATAAGATTGTGGGTATTATAACTGATGGCGACATAAGGAGGATGCTTAATGACCGTGACGATATTGCAGGCGTTACCGCTGCCGATATTATGACGGCCAATCCTAAAACCATTCGCACCACAGACCTTGCAACAGATGCTCTTAACAGGATGGAGAACTTTGCCATAACGCAGCTTGTAGTAGCAAACGACGGCGAGTATAAAGGCATACTGCACCTGCACGATATTTTAAAAGAAGGAATAGTATAACATGGCAAAAAAAGTAAAGAAAACAGCCGCTGAAATGTCATTTCTGGATCACCTTGAAGAACTGAGGTGGCTATTGGTAAGAAGCACGATTGCCATTGTTATTGGCGGGCTTGTGGCATATAGTTTTAGCGACTTTATATTTGATGAAATAATATTTGCACCAAAAAGCGGTGATTTTATTACGTATCGCATTTTTTGCGATATCGCCACTAAATACGACCTGGACAAAAGCTTTTGTATGGATGAGCTACCGTTCGAGATACAAAGCCGCACGCTCGACGGGCAGTTCAGCACCGATTTGTGGACGGCCGTAACGGCAGGTTTTATACTGGCTTTCCCTTTTATATTATGGGAGTTCTGGAAGTTTATAAGGCCGGCACTTTATGATAATGAGCGTAAATATGCCATTGCATTCCTTTTTTCGACATCAATACTTTTCTTTTTGGGAGTGCTTTTCGGGTACTACCTTATAACCCCGCTCTCTCTTAACTTTTTGGGCAACTACCGCATTAGCAGTATCGTAAAAAATGATATAGACCTTCAGTCATACATAAGCGTTATAAAAACCACCGCTATTTCCTGCGGCCTTGTTTTTGAACTGCCCATAGTTATGTATTTCCTTTCTAAGCTTGGGCTGGTTACAGCAACAACCATGCGCAATTTCAGGAGGTATGCTTACGTTATAATGCTTGTAATTGCTGCTGTGGTTACTCCGCCTGATGTAGTTAGCCAGCTAATTGTTACCATACCATTGGTACTGCTATATGAAATGAGCATACTTATTGCAGCAAGAATGAACCGTACACCTAAAACATCTTAAAAACTATGTCTGACCTGGTACAGGATTTTAATGACTACCGCAGCAGGATGAACGACAAGCTGCTTGCCGATAACAATAAAATAATAAAACGTATATTTAACCTTGACACCAATGCCTATATGGAGGGTGCCCTTGATGTTAAAACAAAAGAACTGCTTGGCCTTGTGGCTTCGGCAGTGCTACGTTGTGACGACTGTATAAAGTACCACCTTGAAACCAGCTATAAAGAGGGTTTAACCAAAGAGCAGGTGGTAGAAGCGCTGGGTATTGCAACGCTGGTAGGCGGTACAATTGTAATACCGCATTTAAGGCGTGCTTATGAATTTTGGGAAGCGCTGGAAAGCCATTATGGCACCGGCAATGCCGAATAAAATAACAGGATAATGATTTTAAGAGCTGATAATTTAGTTAAGACCTATAAAGGCCGCAGTGTTGTAAAAGGCATATCGGTAGAGGTAAGGCAAGGAGAAATTGTTGGATTGCTTGGCCCTAACGGAGCCGGTAAGACTACTTCTTTTTACATGATAGTGGGGCTTGTAAAACCCAACAGCGGTAACATTTACCTTGATGATATGGAAATCACCGATTTCCCTATGTACAAGAGGGCGCAGCACGGCATCGGCTACCTGGCCCAGGAAGCTTCTGTTTTCAGGAAACTGAGCATAGAGGATAATATACTGAGTGTATTGCAGCTAACTAAATTATCTAAAAAAGAGCAGGAAGCCAAAATGGAGTCACTTATTGATGAATTCTCGCTAAACCATATCCGTACCAACCGTGGCGACCTGTTATCGGGTGGCGAAAGGCGCCGTACAGAAATTGCACGCGCACTGGCTACCGATCCTAAATTTATACTCTTAGATGAACCTTTTGCGGGCGTTGACCCGGTAGCGGTGGAAGATATTCAGCGTATTGTGGCGCAGCTTAAAGATAAGAATATAGGCATACTTATAACCGACCACAACGTACAGGAAACACTTGCCATTACCGATAAAACCTACCTTATGTTTGAGGGCGGTATATTAAAAGCAGGTATACCTGAAGACCTTGTGCAGGATGAAATGGTACGCAAGGTTTACCTTGGGCAAAATTTTGAACTACGCAAAAAGAAATTAGACTTCCAGCAAAGGAACCAGCCATCTAACGTGCCGGACGAAGAGAATTTTTAATTATTTGTTCGTTTTTCTTCCAATAATTCTTTCAGTACTATTTTAGCATCTGGAACAATATTCTCGTTATCAAGCTTGCTTTGTATTTCCTTTAAAGAGAGGTTTTTAAATTGCTTCCTGAAAAAATCAACATTACTATTCTCGGATAAATTCTCTACAGCTTTATCGTTTCCTGTAAATAATTCCTTCAGCTCGTGGTAACGAACCAGCGAGAGCATTAATAGCAAGAGAAACGGTATAATCCTGACAGATCCGAACATTACATCAAATACTGTTGAAACAACTATTAAACCAAATGATAAGAACGCTAAGATAAGTACTACTATTACTGCAGTGAACTTGTTGTAATATCCCAATGAAACAGTTGCTGTTACAGCTCCTAAAATTCCTAAAATAAACTGAAGAGAATAATGCGGATTAAAAATTACTGAAAAAGTGATACTTATACACAATAATATAATTACTGTCTCT
>NZ_JAMWYY010000024.1 GCF_024305175.1 Flavobacterium sp. | reverse complement strand
ATATTATATGCAGGTTTTGGTTACATAAATTTAAAACTTAACACCAAACTTGGCTGCAGCTGCTTTAGCATCCGGAATCTGGCCTTTAATATTGCGTATCCTTGTGCTGCTTGATGGGTGTGTGCTTAAAAATTCAGGTGGGGCGCCCCCTCCTGAGTTAGCCTCCATACGCTGCCAGAAAGCTATAGCATTTTCAGGGTTGTAGCCTGCAATAGCCATTAGTATAAGCCCGGCCTCATCAGCTTCGTTTTCGTGCTTCCTGCTAAAGGGAAGCATTGCACCAAACTGTGTTGTAATACCATATGCCTGCTGGTACAGCTGTTGTGCTGTTTCGCTTTTACCCGATGTAGCTGCTGCCACACCTACGGCACCAAGCTCTTGTATTGTGCCTGCACTCATACGCTGCCCGCCGTGGTTTAAAAGTGCATGTGCCACTTCGTGGCCCATTACTGTTGCAAGCCCTGCTTCATCCTGTGCTATAGGCATTATACCGGTATAAACTACTATTTTGCCTCCGGGCATGCACCATGCATTTACTGCAGGGTCCTGTACAAGCTTATACTCCCACTGGTAACCCTCCAGCGATTGCGATAGCCCCTGTGCTTTAAAATAGGTTTCGGCAGCATTCTTTATTTTTTGCCCAACCTTAGTTACCATAGCAGATTGTTGGGTGCCTGTTACTACTTTATTTTCCTGCAGGAACTGATCATACTGCTGAAAAGCAACAGGAAACAATTCGGCATTAGACACAAAATTAAGATTTTTCTCACCGGTAAAAGGGTTTGTTGAACAGGCACTTACCAGTACAAACAATATCCCTGTAAGTATTAGCACACTTTTTCTCATAGGTTATTTATTAAATTACATTCAAATTTACTAAATACCTTTAATATGTAATTCAGAAAAATCCTTAATAACCGTTAAACTATTGTGAATATTTAATTGTAAGTCTTCAAGCGAAACCACCTCGTTATCAACCTCTACCAATTTAATTTCAAAAGGCAGCCCTATAAGATTAATCTTAAAGCGGCTGTAAGGTGTAATATACTTACCCTCTTTATGCTGGCGTATTACAATTTCCTTTTCTTTTCCTGTAAAGGTAAACGTGCGGAGGCTGTATCGTCCTTTTGTATAATCATATCCATCCTGGGCGTCTTCAAACACTTTAGATACTTCTTTACCGTCTTTGTAATAGGCGTCAAGCGTAAGCTCATCAAACTGTAGCTCGCCTACATATTGCTGTACCGGATATTTTGGTATTACCGCACCGGCTTTTACAAAAATCGGAATCTGCTCAAAGCTGACATCTACCCACATTTCTTTTCCGCCTGAAACAATTTCATTGTTCCAGTAGTTATACCAGCTACCGCGTGGCACATACATCCTGCGCCCTACGGCGTTCGGCTCTAATATAGGGCAAACCAGTATCTGGTTACCAAAAATAAATTCGTCTGTACGGTAATGTGTTTGCGCATCTTCCTGGTCAAAATATACCAAAGGCTTAAGCATTGGTATACCCTCATCAATATACTGCCAGAACATAGTGTACAGGTAAGGCAGCAACTGGTAGCGCAGTTCTATAAACTTGCGGGTTACATTTATAACTTCTTCATCAAACGCCCATGGTTCCTGGTCGCCATGATGGCCCGATGAGTGCGTTCGGCAAAACGGGTGAAACACGCCAAGCTGAATCCAGCGTGCATATAGCTCTCCTGTAGGCTGCTCGGCAAAACCGCCAATATCACTACCGGTAAAGCCCATACCGCTAAGGCTCATGCGCTGCACCTGAACGTTAGCCACCCAAAGGTGCTCCCACGTTGCAATGTTGTCACCTGTCCATGATGATGTATATCGCTGTGCGCCCGAATAGGCAGAACGTGTTATGATAAAAGGCCTCTTAGGATAAGAAAAACGCTTAACACCTTCGTAGGTTGCGCGCGCCATTTGGGTACCATATATGTTATGGGCTTTGCGGTGGCTGCACGGGTGCCCGTCATAATCATGCCTTACATCCAGCGGGAATGTTTTGGTGGGTACTTCCATAACAGCAGGCTCATTCATATCATTCCATACGCCCTTAACGCCAATTTCAGATATCAGTTCCTTAAACAGGCCTGCCCACCACTCGCGCACTGCGGGGTTGGTATAATCGGGGAAGTTACATTCGCCCGGCCATACTTTACCTTTCATGTAAGGGCCATCGGCGCGTTTACAAAAGTAATCGTTAGCTATAGCCTCATTATATACCCAGTAATCTTTATCTATTTTTATGCCCGGATCTATAATAACAATAGTTTTAAAGCCATCCTGCGCCAGCTCATCAACCATTCGTTTCGGTTCGGGGAAATAATCTTTATTCCATGTAAAGCAACGGAAACCTTCCATATAATCTATATCAAGATAAATAGCGTCACATGGTATTTTAAGCTCCCTGAATTTTGAAGTTATTTCTTTTACCTTACTTTCCGGATAATAACTCCACTTACATTGATGATAACCTAATGCCCACATCGGCGGAAGTTCCGGCTTGCCGGTAAGGTCGGTATAAGATGTTACCACATCCTGCATTTGAGGGCCGTAGAAGAAATAATAATTCATTTCGCCGCCATCTGCCCAAAAGCTGGCAACATTTCGGCGCTCCTGGCAAAAATCAAAAAAGCTGCGGAAGGTATTATCAAAGAAAACACCATAGGCAATTTTGCCTCTTAGCCCTATATAAAACGGCACCGATTTGTAAAGCGGTTCCTGGTCTTTCTGAAAAGCATACTGGTCGGTAGCCCAGTTCTCAAGCCTCTTGCCTTTCAGGTTAAGGTGGGTGGCTTTATCGCCCATACCATAAAAATTTTCGCCATCAGGAGACAGCTTACTCATTTTTACAATATTACCTCCGTATTCATAGGTTTCTTCCCAATGAAAGCCTTGCTCATCTTCAAGCAGCACATTACCTTCAAGGTCGGTTATTTTAGAACGAAGGTCTTTACGGCTTATATAAACAACCAGCTTGCTGGTTATAACTTTATAAGAATCTTCTTCTTCTGTCAGTTCGAAATGATTAAACCCCCTGGAATGGTTTTCATCAATAGCATAAGAAAAATCGTCACTAAAATAGCCTTTGGCTGTAAAACGGAAACGGATAAGGCTATCGCGGAAAACAGTAAGTTTTAAAATAACATCGTTGGTAGTATAAAAACATACACTGTCAACTTCTTTTTTAAAACCGGTTACCTGTAACGGATACTGGTCGCCTTTAACTTCAAGTTCGGTATTTGTAATCATGGATTAAAACTATATACAAAATTTCAAATGTATGAAGTTACACCCATCTTACATCTATTATATGTACATATTTTTAACGCAAACGTTAGCGTGTTAATAAAAATAACTTTAATTGCCCAGCCACTCCCTGAAGGCATTAACACGTTCG
The DNA here is from genome assembly GCF_024305175.1 of Flavobacterium sp. GTDB lineage: Bacteria > Bacteroidota > Bacteroidia > Flavobacteriales > Flavobacteriaceae > Flavobacterium. Next base: position 37,499 of record NZ_JAMWYY010000024.1, on the reverse strand, counting down.
CGGCTTACTATAACCTCATCTTCGGTATAAGTTGGCAGTACAACCTTTAAGCGCGAATTGGTGTAAACTACAATATCTTTCACCGCATCTACATTTATAATATGTTTGCGGCTTACCCTGTAAAACCGCGCCGGGTCAAGCTCGGCTTCCAGTTGCTCAAGGGTGGTTTCAAGCAGGTAATCCCTGTTATCGGTTGTATGGATGTATGTGCCTTTGTTTTCGCTGAAAAAGCACTCGGCATCATCAGTATTTATCATTTTAAGGTGCTGCCCCATTTTTATGGCAAAGCGCTTTTTATAGCTCTTCTCAATCGGGTTTACCAGCATTTTCTTTATTTCCTCAAAATCAAGCGAAAGGTTTTGCTGCTGCGGGCGGTGCTGCCTGTATTTATCAATAGCCAAGGCAAGCTCTTCTTCATCAATTGGTTTTAACAGGTAATCTATGCTGTTAAGCTTAAATGCTCGTAAAGCATATTCATCATAAGCTGTGGTAAATATAACTGCACTGTTAATGGTTATGTTGTCAAATATTTCAAAAGACAAACCATCTGAAAGCTGTATATCGAGGAAAATAAGGTCGGTGTGTGTGTTATTATTAAACCATTCTATAGCCTCCTCTACAGAGTGCAGCATTACCTGTGCCTGAATATCCAGTTTCTGTAACTTGCGTTGCAACAGCCTTGCGGCGGGTTTTTCATCTTCAATGATAATAACATTCATAGTTTTATAATTGGTGGTTTTTATGTGTAGTTAAAACAGCATTTGCTACATATTGTGCCGGGCTTTGCGCTCTTCTTCCTGCTGCATCAGTTTACGTATTTTGCGCTCTTCCCAATTATTCCCCAGAAAGAGGCTGGGGCCAAATGTGCCTATAGCATGAAACAAAAGGCCAAAGCCCCAAAAGAAAGCCGTACTGAAGGCCCCGAAGGTAAAGAAGCTCTCTCCTTCAGCAAGGTTAGCATAATGCAGCAACAGTAAAAAACTGTTTACAAGTATGTAAGCCATCAGGTGCATATAAAATCCTTTGATGTTGCGCACCTTTTTCCTGGCGCGGTCATATCTAATCTGTTCATCTAAATTATTTTCCATCTTACCTGAATTTTGAACGTTGTTGCTTTTCTTCTTCCAAAAACTTCTTCAGTTTCTTTTCTTCCCATTCCCTGCTCATAAAAGGCAGGTAGCCAAATGCTGCAAGGCCGTGTATCAGTAGGCCGCTGCCCCACCCTATCATAGAAAACAGGAACCAGTAGTATTGCGGGGTGTAGTACAGGTTTAGAAATACCAGTATGGGTATAACAATGCAGTAACACATCAGGTTGATGTAAAAGCCTTTGATATCTTTCACTTTTTTGCGGGCACGCTCATAAGTGAGCTTGTTATAATTACCTTCCATGCTTATTTCCATTTATTTTGATCCTGTTCCTGCTCCATATACTTTCTAATATTGCGCTCTTCCCAGTCTTTACCTAAAAAAGGAAGGAAGTTAAACACGCTCATGCCATGCACTGCAAGCCCCACCCCCCAGCCCAGTGCAGGGTATATAAACCACAAACTGCCCGGCGATGTTATAAGATTAATAATTGTAAGGCCTATATTTACTACAATAAAGGAGCTGAGATGCCCGTAAAAGCCCTTAATTTCTTCTACTTTTTTCTGCGCTTTAAAATAGCTGCTTTCTGTTTCTTCAAATTGTGGTGTTTCCATAATGGCTACTTGTTCTGTTAATATTGGTAGTTTTACCGTAAAATATTTTTCTGTCTGTTCTATTACCACCTGCCTTTTGGTGATTATGGCATAGCGGCTTATAATGTTTTGAAGGCCCACGCCGCGCCTGTCCTGCAATACTTCCTTCTTCCTGAAATCGTTCTGTACAACCAGATAGCCTTTCTCTATAAAAATCTTTATATAAAGCGGCTTTTGCTGGCTTACTATATTGTGCTTTATAGTATTTTCTAAAAGCAGTTGCAGCGATAGCGGCACTACCCAGGCGCTGTTATCAGGAACATCATCAGGCAGTTCAAAATAAATACTGTTCTCGAACCTCATTTTCAGCAGGTTCATGTAGGTTTTGGCAAAGGCAAGCTCTTCCTGCACACTAACCAGTTCTTTATCGCGCTGCTCAAGTACATAGCGGTACACTTTAGATAGTGAAGTTGTAAACCGCTGTGCACTTTCAGGGTCTTCCTCTATAAGTGAGCTTAGCACATTAAGGCTGTTAAAGAGGAAGTGCGGGTCTATCTGGTTCTTTAATGTTTCGAACTTTGCAGAAGCTGTACCGGCTATAATTTTTTCCTGCTTAACCCTGTTTTCCTGGTATTTTTTGTAAAAATGAAATGCATGTACAGCTATACTGATAATCAATGTAATGATAATGGCAACATAATAATTGGAAAGTTTTTCTTCGCTAAAAAACTGTTGCCAGGTTTCACCTTCCATTAATACATCTTCAAAAATGCGCAGCAGGAATATTATTGCAATAGACACTGCAAAAGAGCAGATAAAACCTGTTACAATACGCTTTGCGGGCATTTTACCGGGCGGAAACAGCTTTGCCATTACACTAAAAACAAAACTGTTTGCAGCATAGAGCGACAGGGTATAGAGCATGGTGTATAAAAATCTTGTAAACAGGATAAAATCCCATGCAAGCTCCTGCCCCGATGCAACAGCAATTATTGCCAGTACCAGAAAAATGATAACCCCAAGCCCAAATGCTCTTAAAACCTGCTTTACTGTTGCGTTAACCATTGCTTCCTGATTTATTTTTTACACTCTTCCAGTTTTTGCTGCGCCCTGTCCTGCCCCCAGTTAGGATGGAAAGGTGTTTGCGGCTTAAAGTTAGCAAAAAGTTCTGCGGCGCGGGCAATTTCGGCACACATTGGCGCAGTGTCATTACCAAAATAAGCTGCCGCACCCATATCAAATTCTGCTTTGCAGAATACTACCCGCGGATTATCCGGCGCTAATTTCATGGCTTTTGCATACAACTCATTTACCTTTCCTGAGAGCTTCATGCCATTAGTCATTGGGTCATAGGCTATCCATGCAGTGTGTATCATAGCCTGCATAACCAGCAGTTCTGCGTTGTCGGGCATAATCATCATGGCCATGTCCTGTGCCTCCTGTGCTTTAGCAAGCAGGGCCTGTACTTTTTGCTTGTCTTTGGTACGGAAAGCCTCTGTAGTATTAACAAGTGCTATATAATAAGATGGCAGCCAGTTTTGCTGTTCTGCAGCAGCAATACGCTCAAACATCGCCGAAGCCTCAGCAGGCTTGTCTTCGCTCCATAATGCAAATGCTTTTTGCATTCCTGTTTCAAACGGAGATTGTGCCATAGCAGTGCCGCAGGCAAGTACTAATAGAAAGTTGACAAATTTTTTCATGATTTATGATTTAGAGGTTGTTGATTATTTACATTACAAAGTTGCGGCATAAGCTACCGCTGTGAAAATGTATATTACCCAACTGTAGAATTTAGCGGATGAATTGTAAGTTATTTAAGTAACTTTGGCGCTCTAAACCAATAGTCATGAAAAAATGGGTGCGCAACGGGCTTTTATGGGGAGTAGCACTTTATATTTTAACCATAATTGCACTACCAATGCTGGAGGGCGAAAAGCTTAGCTACTATAAGATTATGATGGGTGTCCCGTTATGGATAGCCACAGGATTGGCAATGGGGTATTTATTTGACAAGAAAGGTACTGCCAGGAAGAAAAGCAGAAGGTAACTTATTTAAAAGAAGGATTTTCTATTTCGTACCAGACAGCCATTTCACTGCCGTTACTGCTTTTAAGATAATCAGATTCGAAGGTAGAAATATAGCGCAGCCCTGCTTTTTCCAAAGCCCTGCGCGATGCTTTATTATCAGCATCGGCATAAGCACATATCTTTTCCGCTTTTAATACATTAAAACCGTAATCTACAAACGCTATTGCCGATTCTGTAGCATAACCCTTGCCCCAAAATTGGGGTAACAGCCTGTAGCCAATATCATAAAAGGTATAATGCCCGTTAACATTGCGCTCCAGCTTTAGACCGACCCAGCCTATAAATTCGCCGGTCTCTTTAAGTATGGCAGCCATGCGCCCCACTCCGTTATCTATATACTGTTGCCTTACATAAGCTATAACCTTACGGGTTTCCTCTATAGACTTTGTGGGATTTTTACCGAGGTAACGATGTACTTGAGGATTGTTATCCATAGCAAACATAGCTTCGGCATCTTCAGGCAGAAGCTCGCGGTAATACAGGCGTTCCGATTCAAAAGGTGCTATAAGCATCATTATTATATTTCAGCAAGAATATCTTTTGCCCGTTGGGCGTCATTGTCATTTACATACAGTTCAACAGCCTGGCCTATGGGGCTTAGCCCAACAAGTGTGCCGGACTGAATATTGTTTTTGGTCATTACTGTAATACCTGCCTCTTCCAGCTTATTCTTAGCTGAAAGCGCCATTACCTCGCTACCTGAGAATACTTTTTCCATAATTATTGTTTTAGTCGGTTTCTTCGTCAAATTCTTCATCATCCATTTCAAAAAAAACAGGTTCTGTCATTATCCTGTCAGCAAAAAACTCCACCCTTTCGGTAATAACATCTGTAAAAAATATCCGTTGAGTTTTAGATATACTGTTGCTTATCCTTCCCAGCTTAGTCTCAAGCCTGATTTTCAGCATGGCTTCAGTGTCGTCAACAACAAACATCTTTAGGCGGTTAACATCATAACCTGCAGAGCTAAACATTTCATTAAGCCTGTTTGGGGTACCAATAAGCACATCTATACCTACAGAAATCTGGTTCTTATCATAATCAATATCGCCCTGCTCATACACGCCATATACACGCAAATTGGTATAGCTGCCGTATTGCCTGAACATTTCCTGCATTTCCTGCACGCGGGCTTTATCCTGCACTACTATAAGCGCACGCGGCGACTGCTCAAAAGCTTTTTCCAGCTTTTGTATAACATTAATAACTATTGCAGTGGTCTTGCCCTCGCCATCGGGTGCAGCCACAACACAGTCGGCACCACTCTTTATTGTACCAAAAGTTTCTATCTGGACTTCTGTAGGCTCTGTAAGCCCTGCTTCTTCAAGAGCCTTTTGCAGGCCGGGATTTATTTTTTTTAACTTCATTCTTTATACGGCTGAATTACAGCCACCATTTTTCAAATTCTTTTTTTCGTGCTGCTTTAGTTTTGGGTATATCAGGATCACAGCAATATGAATCATAATAGCTTTGCCAACCATTTTCCCGATAAGCAGAATCAATACTAAACTCTCCTGCACCTACATCTAAAGACCCGCTATCGGGTATGCGGAAATCGCCCCAGTTGCATTGCTTCGACTTACCTGTTTTGTAACTTGTCCAAATACCTTTAAACTGATTATTTGCAAAACCATCCGATACTAACATCAATGCGTCATATCCTGCTTTTCCATCTTCGCTAAATACAATATATGTAATCAGTTCACCACTTATAAAACCACTTCCTTTCTGAGTCCGGTCTTCAAAAATTTCAACTTTACTTGTAATTGTGCCTGTTGTGTATTTTTCTAATGTGGGTATAGCAGGATCAGAATAAACCGCCTTTATAACAGTAACAGTCCCTCTAAAATTACAAATGAAATTTTTCACCTTGGTATTACCCTCAACATCATATTGCAACGGGTTCGTTTTGTTTTTTGTAAATTTAGTAAGGTGTATCTGTAGCCTTTGATAGTTGTCTCCTATAAATCCAAGTATTTCCGGGCGGACAATTTCTCTTGACGAATCATCTTTTATCTTTTCCGCATTAAAAACCAGTGAGAGATCTTGCGACTGAAGTTCTTCTAAAAGACTTTGCTGTGCACAGACTTGCATTACTGAAAGGTAACCTACAAATAGTAGTATAAATAATTTTATCCTGTTCATTTGCGTAATTACTTACTTGCAAAAAGTTTTACATCTGTTTCAGATATTTCTGCGCCGCCTAATATAATAAGGCGTTCTACCACGTTGCGAAGTTCTCTTATGTTACCTGTCCAGTCATATTCCTGTAGCAGCTTAATGGCATCATCAGTAAACGTTTTTTGGGCAGTGCCCTGCTCGGCAGAAATTTTCTCTGCAAAGTGGTTTACCAGCAAGGGTATATCATCGCGCCTGTCATTAAGCGCGGGCACTTTTATAAGTATTACCGCCAGGCGGTGGTAAAGGTCTTCCCTAAAGCGGCCTTCCTCAATTTCCTTTTTAAGGTCTTTATTGGTTGCGGCTACTACACGCACATCTACCTTAATATCCTTTTCGGCACCCACACGCTGTATCATGCTTTCCTGGAGTGCGCGCAGTACTTTTGCCTGTGCCGGAAGGCTCATATCGCCTATCTCATCCAGGAAAATAGTACCTTTATCTGCTGCCTCAAATTTACCTGCCCTGTCTTTTACGGCGCTTGTAAAAGCACCCTTAACATGCCCGAAAAGCTCACTTTCTATCAGCTCGCTGGGTATGGCAGCACAGTTAACCTCTATAAAAGGTGCAGTGGCACGCTCGCTCTTTTCGTGCAGCCAGTGTGCCACAAGCTCTTTACCGGTACCATTTGGCCCTGTAATCAAAACGCGGGCATCAGTAGGAGCTACTTTTTCTATAATATCTTTTATATGGCCTATAGCGCTGCTGTTACCTACCATTTCATAATTCTTGCTTACTTTCTTTTTCAGCATTTTGTTTTCGGTAACCAGCGTTTTGCGGTCAAGTGCATTCCTTACCGTGTTTAGCAAACGGTTAAGGTCGGGTGGTTTCGATATATAATCATACGCACCCAAACGCATGGTTTGTATAGCAGTCTCTAAGTCGCCGTGCCCCGAAATCATTACCATCGGTGTTTCCGGCTTTATTTTTTTTACAGCCTCAAGCACTTCAACGCCGTCCATCTTCGGCATTTTTATATCGCAAAGCACAAGGTCATAATCTTCATTCTTTATCTTCTCAAGGCCTGCCAGTCCGTCTTCGGCTTCTTCAACAGTATAAGTATTGCTTTCCTCCGTCAAAATCTTGCCCAACACACGGCGTATGGCGGCTTCGTCTTCTATAATTAGTATCTTAGGCATTTAGGTACTGATTTTATTTTGTATTCAGATTTATTGCTGACTTCTAAGTTATGGCTTAAAATAAATGCCGACAACTTTCTATTTATTTTTTAACTTATTTTAGAACCTGTTTAGTACTTAAGCCACTTAAACATTTCTTTATACGTAGGCTTTTTGCCATACATCAGTATTCCTATTCGGTATATTTTGGCAGCAAACCAAACTACTGCAAAGAATGTAATGAACAATATGGCTACCGAAACCAACAATTCCCAAAGCGGTACACCAAACGGTATGCGCATCAGCATTACTATTGGCGAGGTAAGCGGTATCATACTGAAAACAGTGGCAACAGTGCCGTGAGGGTCGCTTATTACTGTAAAGAAACCTACATATACCCCAAGCATAAGCGGCATAATAATAGGCAGCAGGAACTGCTGCGAATCGGTCTCACTATCTACCGCCGCGCCTATGGCAGCATATAAAGAGCTGTAAAGGAAATACCCACCTATAAAATAAATAATGAATGAGAAAAATATGGTTAGCAATGGTAGTTTCCATATTTCGCTAAGGTAAAGCTGTATGCCCTCCATTGCTTCTTTAGAGGCTTCGGCGGCCTGTGGCTGTGCTGCAGCACCCACCTGAACGCCAAATAAAGAACTTAGCACAAATATAAGCCCAAGCCCCAGTATTACCCATATAATGAACTGTAATATACCGGCTAACGATGTGCCTATTATTTTACCCATCATCAGCTTAAATGGCTTTACAGAAGAGATTATAATTTCGATAATACGGTTGGTTTTTTCTTCTATAACACTGCGCATTACCATATTGCCGTATATGATTACGAACATCATGATAAGGTAACCGGATATACCGCCAATAATTATTTTTATGATACTGGCTTCTTTAAACGTTTCCTCTCCCGAAAATTTGCTCAGGTGTATTTTAGAACTGGACTTTGCCTGTTCTATCTTATCATAATCAAACCCCAGTTCTTTAAGGTTATGGCGCGTAAGTTTGTTATCTACCACATCTTCTATAGTAGACACAAACTCAAGGTTAGGCGAATCATTAGAAATATATTCAACTGAAGAAGCAAGCTGTGCCAGGCTGTCTATTACAGGCACGTAGATAAGCCCTTCATATGATTCGCTTTCAGATACTTCTTTCTTAGCCGCATCCAAAGGCATAGCCGAGAGATCTGTATATTTTACATTCTTGCCGTCTTTAAAATCTGATTTAAGCAAACCTGCCGAATCATGTATGGCTACCTGGTTTACCTGGTCGCTGTTAAGCGTAGCCAGATAGCCTACCAATGCACCCATAGCCACTAGCAGCAGTGGGCTGAGAAACGTCATTACTATAAACGACTTATTACGCACCTTTGCGTTAAACTCTCTTTTAATAATAAGGGAAAGGCTCATAATTACTGGCTTACGGTTTTAATGAATATATCGTTTACACTTGGTATCTTCTCTACAAAATAGGTTACATTACCGTGCTGCAACAGGTATTGCAGCAAATCGCGCGAGTTGCCGCCATCCGGCAGTTTAACCTCCAGTTTCAATTCGTCGTCAAGGGTTTTAAAGTTTGCCTGGCGGGTTTCATACTTAAGGTTAATATCTGCAAGCAGCGCCTGTAGGTTATACGGTATTATTCCCACTTCAAAAGTATTGCTGCGGTACTCGCGTTTTACATCGTGCAGCCTGCCTTCTATCAGCTTATTCGATTTATGGATAAGCGCAATATGGTCGCACATATCCTCTACACTCTCCATCCGGTGTGTAGAGAAAATTACCGTTGTGCCTTTATCGCGCAGCTCCAGTATTTCGTCTTTTATAATATTGGCATTTACAGGGTCAAATCCACTAAATGGCTCATCCAGTATCAGCAGCTTTGGGCGATGCAACACCGTAACCACAAACTGTATCTTTTGGGCCATACCCTTACTAAGCTCCTGTATTTTTTTGTTCCACCAGCCTTCTATTTCCAGCTTTTTAAACCAGTATTCCAGTTGCGCTTTCGCCTCTGCCTTGCTAAGCCCTTTAAGCTGTGCAAGATATAATGCCTGCTCGCCAACTTTCATCGATTTATATAGCCCGCGCTCTTCGGGCATATAGCCAATATGGCTAATGTGCGAAGGGTTTAGCGGCTCGCCATCAAGCAAAACCTCGCCACTATCTGGCATTGTTATCTGGTTAATTATGCGTATCAGTGATGTCTTGCCTGCACCGTTAGGGCCAAGAAGCCCGTAAATGCTGCCTTTAGGCACTTGTAAAGAAACATTGTTAAGCGCAGTATAATTGCCATATTGCTTAACAACATTATTAACTTGTAATATTGGTTCCATTACTATGGTTTGATTCGGTGTATTATTGACTATTTATCAGAAAAGTAAACGATGTTACTATAGTAACCCATACATTACCGCAAGGTACACAATTACCATAAATGTGGTAAATAAAAATACCAAAAGTAAATATACCATTACCATGCGCCATATAAAACCTGCAGGGGTATATTCCTTATAAAACACCTGTCCATATACGAGTACAGGGTATAAAAGGCAAACGTATGCAATTAACTCACTAATGAAAATAAATTCAGGTATAGTACTAAGATCCAGCAGAACGGCAAGAAGCAGAAAACAGAATATTGCTACAAATAAAAAACCCGCAATAATAAGATGTTCAGGGTAATTATATCGGCGCCTTCTAAATATAGTATAGCTGCTAAGGGCGAAAAGAGGAAGCATAACAAGAAATAGAACCTTGGGGTACTTCCCTATAAGGCGCAAAAAATTGCCATTAGTATCAGTACCTAAAGTTTTATCCTCACCGCCTAGAATACCGCCTTCAATGTCATTCCCCGCCAAGAGTGCAAACCCCAGGATTATGAGCAACAAATAAAATATGTTGTAGAACCGCACCCTTTTACCATATATATAATCGCGTGCGGCATTACCTGGCCGTGTAAAAACCTGCTTAAGAGTGTAGGGTATCCCCTTATCAAGATGCCACACCCCATGTGCAAGGTCGTGCAATAAAAAATGCCTTACAGTTATCCTGTGGGTATCGGCTTTTTGCCCGCACCCTGAGCAAAACCTGCCGGAAAGTTGGGTGTCGCAATTAAGGCAGTTATTATGTTGCATGGCTGATTACAGTTTTTCCAAATATAAAAAAACCCACCCTTATTTGCACAAGGATGGGAAAAATTGCTATGAAAAAGAAAAATCCACTAGTTAACTAGTGAATTCAAATTTATAAAATTATCTTAAATTATGAAAACATATCTTTAACTTTTTCAAAAAAAGATTTATCTGATTTTTCCGGGTGCGGAATAAAGTTTTCATCTGTAAGTGATTTCTCAAAAAACTGACGTTGTTCACGCGATAAAGTTTTGGGTGTCCACACGTTAACATGCACCAAAAGGTCGCCGCTGCCGTAGCTGTTTATGCTTGGTACCCCCTTGCCCTTAAGCCTTAAAATTTTACCCGATTGTATGCCTTCTTCCAGCTTTATGCGTACTTTACCGTTAACGGTTTCTATATCTTTACTGGTGCCAAGTGCAGCCTCGGCAAAGCTTATATACAAATCAAGGTGAAGGTTTTCGCCTTCACGCTTAAGTGTTTCGTGCTCAACTTCTTCTATTACCACTATAAGGTCGCCCGGTATACTGTTTCCGCCAGGGGCATCATTACCCTTACCGGAAACTTTTAATTGCATACCATCTGCCACACCCGCAGGTATTTTTATAGAAACGGCATCATCAGCCATAACCATACCCTGTGCATCTGCCTGCGGTGGTTTGCTTTCTATAATCTGGCCACTGCCCCCGCACACATGGCAGGTACTTGCTGTTTGCATGCGCCCCAATATAGTATTGGTAATTTTCATTACCTGACCGCTGCCGTTACAGGTAGAACAGGTTTTATAACTAACGCCCGGCGCCTGCACCTTACGCTTTACTTTTATTTTCTTTTCTACACCATTGGCAACTTCTTCCAGGGTGAGCTTCACTTTAATACGAAGGTTACTGCCTTTAACACGGCGCTGACCCCCGCCGCCGCCAAAGCCACCGAAACCGCCAAAGCCGCCGCCAAAAGCACTGCCGAATATATCACCAAACTGGCTGAATATATCGTCCATGTTCATGCCGCCACCACCGCCAAAGCCACCATTTTCAAAAGCGGCATGGCCATACTGGTCATAACGCGCTTTTTTATCAGGGTCGCTTAGTACCTCATAGGCTTCTGCAGCAAGCTTAAAATTTTCTTCGGCATCCTTGTTACCCGGATTTTTATCAGGATGAAACTCTATGGCCTTTTTACGGTATGCCTTTTTTATCTGCTCTGCGCTCGCACTTTTGTCTATGCCCAGTATTTCGTAATAATCTTTCTTCATCGCTTTTTCAGTTTCTGTATTCCTTATTAGTTGCCTAAAACAACTTTAGGGAAACGTATTATTTTATCACCCAGCTTATATCCTTTCTCTACCACATCTACTATCTTGCCTTTAAGGTCGTCTGCCGGGGCAGGTATTTGTGTTATTGCCTCTGCATAATCTGCATTAAAATCATCTCCTGCCTTAAGCTCTACCTGCTCTAACCCTTTCGATTTTAAGGTATCCCTAAATTTATTATGTATAAGCTCTACCCCTTTTAGCAATGCTTCATCCTCTGTTTTGGCAATTTGTGCCATAGCCCTGTCAAAATCATCAAGTACAGGCAGCAGGGCAAGCAAAACTTCCTGGTTGGCAGTCTTAAAAAGCTCTACACGCTCTTTAGATGTCCTTTTCTTATAATTCTCAAATTCTGCAAACAGGCGTAAAAATTTATCTTTCTCAGCAGCAAGCTCTTCTTTCAGTTTTTCTTCAGGGTTTAGTTCCTCTGCCGAAGGTATAGCCGCTTCGTTTTCATTTTCAATAACTTCCTGCTCTTGCTGTATATTTTCTTTGTTTAAATCTTTGTCTTTATTTTCAGAATTTTCCTGGCTCATATTTCTAAATATTTTCTTGAACATTTACTGTAAAATTGTCTGCTATCGAGAATGCAAAAGTATTGCCAAAAAAAGTAAAATGTCAAATTGTCACAGCCATATTTTGTAACTTTAGGTTCTATAACCCTTTTAGCTTATAATTATGACCGTGAGGCAAATTTACTTACTGCCCTTTATTGTTGTGGCAACCCTTATTTCATGCAAGAAAGAGGCTGATGCACCCGAAGCCGAAATTTCGGAACCTGTAGAGGCAAAAACGATACCACCTGCCTCTAAAAAATATAGTGTAGATACGCTTGCATCTGTAATAGAATGGACAGGCTCTAAGCCTACGGGCACGCACAGCGGTACGTTACACCTGCACAAGGGTACTATATTTATAAAGAATGATTCGCTGGAGAGTGGCAGCTTTATAATTGATATGGCTACTATTACTGTAACCGACCCAAAAGAAGGTAAAGAAAGGATTGACCTTGAAAATCACCTGAAGGGGCTTAAGGAAGGGAATGCCGATCATTTTTTTAATATACAAAAATATCCGACAGGGCAATTTGAGATTACAGGTATAACAATGAAAGACAGCCTTAACATGATTGAGGGCAACCTTACCCTGAAAGACATAACAAAGAACATAACCTTTCCGGCTAAAGTGGCTGTAACACCTGACAGTGTAAAAATTGAAAGTGAGGAGTTTACAATAAACAGGACTTTATGGAATATTAATTATTCGTCTAAAAGTGTTTTTGAAAACCTTGGCGATAAGTATATTAACGATGATATTAAGCTGAAAGTAAACGTAAAAGCGTTGAAGAACAAGTAATCAAATTAAATCATTTATATGAAGGCGATAAAGATAATTATTTCCTTAACGCCTCTTTTACGGCTTTTTCTAACGAAAGGTATTTAAACTGGTAACCTTCACCTATAATTTTACGGGCACTAACATTCTGGCTGCTAAGCAAAATCTGGTGCATTTCGCCTAAAACCGCTTCCAGCATAAACTTAGGGACGTTTGGCATAAAAAATGGCTTATTCAGTACTTTGGCAACCATCTTCATTAGTGTGGCATTGGTTACAGGATAGGGTGCAACAGCATTATAAACGCCATCCAGCTCTTCTTTAAGAATAAAATGGTATATATTAACAAGATCCTGAATGTGTATCCATGACTGCATTTGTTTACCAGTACCCAACGGAGAGCCCATACCTAGCCTAACCGGCTTTGCTATTTCTATAAGCGCCCCCCCGTTACCCGAAAGTACAATGCCTGTCCTTACTTTGGCAACCTTTATATCCAGCCTTTTTATCTGGTCAACAGCCTCTTCCCATTTTTTTACCACATTGCCTAAAAAAGAGTTGTCTACCTCTTCATTTTCTTCAGAATATACTTTATCAGTACTATCAGGATATATACCAATGGCAGAAGCAGATATAAACTGATATACTTTATTAGGCTTGTTTTTAAGGAGGCTGAAAAGAATATTAGTAGAAAGCACACGGCTTTCAAGTATTTCCTGCTTGTATGCATTTGTCCATCTTTTAGATACCGAAGCTCCTGCAAGGTGGATAATTACATCTACATCTTCAATACAGTTTTCATCAATGGTGCCATTATCAGGGTTCCAGTAAAACCCTCTGTACCGTTCTTCATTTTGTATTTTGTCTTCAGATGTTGTAAGATAATTAATATAAGTTCCGTTTTTAAGAAGGAGCGAAACAAGTTCATTGCCCACCAGCCCTGTAGCTCCCGTAACTAACACTCTCATGATTCCAATTTTTAACAAATATATACGTATGCCCTGTACTAAAGCTATAATTAAAAGTTAAATAAGTATACCTTTAACTAATGTTTTACAAAGTTGATGTAAATTATTTGGCTTTAATTGTCCATTCAAATTCCATAACCGATACCGTATCTCCACTCTCATCTTTACCCTCTGCAGTCATCCATAATGTCTGCCCCTCGCCCGTTGCAACAGCCTGCGCAATTGCATGTACTGCCAGTTCGCCCTGATTGCAGGTAAATGTTATTCGCCCTTTAGCTTTTTTAGTAAAGGCTGCTTTATTATTAGCAACCAGCATTGATATCTTTTTGCCACTCCGGTTTATATGATACATCATTAAAGCTCCCGTAGTCAGCTCAGCCGCCATTGCCTGTACTGCAAAATACATAGAGTTAAACGGGTTCTGGTTAAACCATTTATGCCTTACTGTAGCGGTACATGCCTCTCCGTTTATACGCTTAACACGAACACCGCACCAATATGCAGAAGGTAATTTGAAAAATAAAAATGTATTTAATTTTGATGGTGTAAACTGCATAATAGCCTAATTTTAAACGAATATACCCATAATTTTTTTAAACTACACATTATTTAAATTTGTTAAAATTTTGTTAAATATTAGTACTTTGTATTGCATAATACCTTTTTACAAACATATATTTGCATAGAATATTAATAGCTAATAACCTGTACTATGATAACAACAGCCGACAAAAACGCATCTATACTGCTTCAGATAAGCACCTTTACGCAGTATTTCTTTCCATTGGGTAACTATATATTCCCCGTACTAATATGGAGCATGAAAAGAAAAGATTCAGAATTTATAGACAGAAACGGCAGGGCAGCCATAAACTTTCAGCTAAGCCTGCTGGTTTACTTTGTTGGTATATTGCTTATTGCCATACCTGTACTGCTTTATAACATATTTAACAACACCAGCTTTACAATAAACAACTGTAACTGGATTGCAGAAGAGTTTACAGCAGGTAAAATAACTACTATAGTAATTATAAGCGTTGTAATCCTTTTATTATTTGCCGCCCTTAAAGTAATAGAGTTTTGCCTAGTTATTTATGCTGCGGTAAAAAACAGCAACGGCGAAGTATATAAATATCCGCTAACCATAAATTTTATAAAATAATCAGCCAGCGCCCGTAAGGGCAAAATCAATCATCAATCATCAATCATCAATCATCAATCATCAATTAAAAACGGACAGTTTATGAAAACAATGTTAGTAATTGCTGCACTAGCCCTTAGCGGTATGGCAGCCACAGCACAAAAGGCAGAAACAAGAAATGTTACAGGTTTCAATGCCATTAATGTTCAAAACGGTATAGAGGTAGTATATACCCACGGAGATACCGAAAGTGTAAAGGTAGAATGCAGCAGCCAGAACCTGCCTTATGTAGTAACCAGGCTAAAAAGCAACACATTGCACATTAGCCTTGCTAAAAATGATACTGATATTCCCGCAACCGGGCCGGTTAAGGTATATATTACCGATAATGACATGGCAAGTATAGAGGCTTCGGCAGGTGCAATGGTTAGGGTAACTAACGAAATTGATGTGCCGCAGCTTGTACTTGAACTTAAAACGGGTGCCATGTTTAGCGGCAATGTTAACGCTACTGAGAAAATGATATTAAAAGCAAAATCGGGCGCGGCATTTAAAGGCAGTATAGTTACCGGCGAGCTGGTTACCGACATTCGGGGCGGTGCCCATGCCAGGCTACTGGGACATGCAGTAGAAAGTGATATAACCTGTAGCGGCGGAACCCTGATAGCAGGTACTTTTACCTCTGAATCGGCAGATATACACGCTGTAAACATGTCTTCTGTTGCCATTAATGTTAAGCAGAAAGTTAAAGCAAATACCGATAATTCTTCTGCCATAAGCTACTCCGGTACTCCCGAAGAGGTTATTTTAGCAGACAATACCTTTGCAATGAAGAGAAATTAATAATTTGGTACTATATAAGCCATAAATAGTAATAAAGTGAACGACATTAAATATAAAGCCGATGAATATTGAGAACACTAAGGCACAAATGCGAAAAGGGGTACTCGAGTTCTGCATACTTTCTGTACTTAAAGAGAAAGATGCTTATACTTCAGAAATACTCGACACCCTTAAAAACGCAAAGCTGCTTGTTGTAGAGGGTACAGTTTACCCGCTGCTGACAAGACTTAAAAACGACGGATTGCTCAGCTACCGCTGGGAAGAATCTACCTCGGGGCCACCGCGAAAGTATTACGGCCTTACCGATGAAGGAAAAGAATTTTTAAAAGAACTTAGCATAACCTGGACGGAACTATCCGATGCAGTAAATATAATAACCAGCCAAAACGCATAGCCATGAACAAAACAGTCAGTATAAATTTAGGAGGTTTTTTCTTCCATATTGATGAAGATGCCTATCAAAAATTAAATCACTACTTTGATGCTATACGGCGCTCGCTTGCCCCTGACGGTAAAGATGAAATTATGAGCGACATCGAAGGCAGGATTGCAGAACTTTTAAATGAAAAGCTGAAGAATGATAAGCAGGTAGTAAGCATTCGCGAAGTAGAAGAAGTTATTACCATTATGGGCGAGCCGGAAGACTACAGGATAGATGACGAGGGCCCTGCACAAAAAAGTACATCAGGCAGCTACTACAGCACACCCGGATATATACCGCCCCGCACCAAAAAGTTTTACAGGGACGGAGATAAGGCCATGATTGGAGGGGTTTGTGCCGGCCTTGCCCACTACTTCAGGATAGATCCGCTTTGGTTGCGAATAATATTTGTGATATCATTATTTATATCTTTCGGAGCCAGCATATTTATTTACATTTTGCTTTGGGTACTTATACCTAAAGCAATAACAACTACCGAGAAGCTTGAAATGACAGGCGAACCCATAAATATTTCTAACATAGAACGAAAGGTGCGCGAAGAGTTTGAAGCCTTAGGCACAAAATTTCAGAATGTGGATTATGAGAAAATGGGTACCGACGCCAGGCGCGGTGCAGAACGTGTGGGAAACGGATTAGGCAAAGTTTTTACGGCAATATTTAAAGGCTTTGCCAAACTTATAGGTGCATTTATTACCATATTTGCAGCGGTATCTATAATAGGAGTTGTTATAATGTTCTTTATTGCTTTGTTCTCTTCATCGTTACCGGGCCGTTCTATATGGTTTCCGTATGCTGATGGGTTCAACTACACAGGTACACCTATATGGCTTATAGGGCTGCTTGGGCTTTTTGCCATAGCCATACCTTTGTTCGTGCTTTTCCTGTTAGGGTTAAAAATTTTGGTAGAAAATCTTAGGCCAATAGGCACAATAACAAAAACAACCCTGTTGTTATTATGGATAATCTCTATTGCAGGGCTTATTTATGTGGGTGTTGCAGAGAGTAGCGAAATAAGCCACAGGGGTAAAACATTTGAACGTAAAGAGCTTACCGTAGCTACTGCCGATACTCTTAATATTAAGTTTAAATATAACAGCTATTTCAGTAAATCGTGGTATAAAGAAGACGAATTCAGGTTTACGCAGGACATGAACGGTAATAATATAATATATTCTAACAACGTTCACCTGTATATAATGAAAACAGATGAGGCTGTACCCTACCTGCAAATAGAGAAAATATCTTTGGGTAATTCGGCTTCCGAAGCTCGTGAGCGTGCAGGTTTTATAGATTATAATTTTGTTACTGAAGGAAATACATTAATTTTAGATAATTATTTCACAACAGGATCAGAGCACAAATACCGCGGGCAAAAGGTAGAACTGTACCTATACCTGCCGGAAAGCACGGTATTTTACCCGGATGCAAGCGTTAAGGAATATGATGACACCGATAATAACTTTTTCGACCTGTGGTTTGACAGCGAAAATGTTTACCGTATGGAAGAGAACGATGTAAAATGCCTTACCTGCACTGAACAGGCCCATGAAGAAGGAGGTGAAACAGAAGAAAATATTAATCTTAGCGGCGCTTCGGGAAATATAAAAATAAACGGGGAGGAAATTAAGGTTAACCTTAAAGACGATAAAGACAGTCTTAACATCAGCATTTCAGGCACAAAAACTAACAACTAAAATAACAGCCATGATAAAAATGATTGTACAGGTAACTAAATTAATTATTACTGCCATTACAATATTACTTTTTGGGTCGTGCAGTTTTGTACAAAACTCTGTAACAGGTATTCCGGGCAGTGGTAATGTTATAACACAGGACCGCAACATAAACGGCGGCTTTACTTATGTATCATCCGGCAGCGGGCTCGAAGTAACAGTAGAGCAGGCCGATACATTTTCGGTTATTGTTGAAGCAGACGATAATTTACATAACCATATTACCACCGAAGTTAAGAACAACGAGCTAAGCATTCGCTGTGATGTTAACATCCGTAGCGCTAAGCGTAAAAAGGTAATGGTAAAAATGCCTGTTATAGATGGCTTATCGTCTTCATCCGGCTCATCATTAAAAGGTACTGCTACTGTAAAATCAGATAACCTTAACCTGTCCTCAAGCAGTGGCAGCAGCCTCGATGTAAGCATACAGGCGGCAAATGTTATCTGCGAAAGCAGCAGCGGAAGCCACCTGACTGTAAAAGGGGCAGCAAAAAAAGCGGAAACATCTTCGTCAAGCGGGAGCAGCATTGACGCCACAGAGCTATCTGCAGAATATGCAAAAGCAGATGCATCAAGCGGAAGCAGTATACGAATATCCGTTAAAGAATCGTTAGATGCAGAGGCTTCAAGCGGTGGTTCGGTAGTATATAATGGCAATCCTGCACATATTGATAAGCAAACTTCATCGGGCGGAAGCGTATCCCGCAACTGAGAACTTAAACCTGATTAGGTATATTTTAAAAACACCTGCCATGGCAGGTGTTTTTTTATATATTTGCCTTTAGCCAATATACAAAACACACATCCTATGAAAAATGTAATTGTATTGCTTGTAGCAATACTTTGCTGTGGCGTTGCCGTTGCACAAAAAAAGGAAAAGATTAAAGGCTCTAAAACCGTAACCGTTACGCAGCGGGAAATAAATCCGTTTGAAGCGGTTGAAATTGAAGATAATATAGAAGTATTTCTTGTGAAGGGAGATGTGCAGGGGCTGGAAATAGAAGCCGATGATAACCTGCATGAAGTTATCAGTACCGAGTATTACGGTAACACACTGCGCATCACTACAACAAAAGATGTATCTGCTTTTAAAAAATTCAGCATAAGGCTTACTTATACAGGTACGCTTACAACAGTAACTGCAAAGCACGAAGTAGTACTTAATGCGCTTATGGCGCTGGAGCTTGATAACATAACTATTACCAATCTTGACTATTCTAAATCATTTATAAATGTAAAGTCGAAAAATTTTACTTTGAAGATGAATGATAAAGCTAAGGCCGAAGCCAATATTCAGGCCGACAGCACCGTTATTGAATTAAGCAAAAATGCCGACCTGAAAGCACTTGTTGCAACACAATCGGCTAAGATAGATTTATACCAGAAAACCACCGCAAGCATAGAAGGTGATGCTGCCAGGGCGCAAATAAGGCTGGATAATAATGCCGAGCTTACTGCTAAAAAATTTACTGTAAAAGCGCTGGAATTGCTTGCTGAAAGCTATAGTACCTGTAATGTACTGGCATCTGAAACTATTGGCGTATCTGCAACAGGAAAGGCAGAAGTAGAACTATACGGAACTCCTAAAATAGACCTTAAAAAATTTGCTGATAATGCAACCCTATATAAGCGTAACGAAGAGAAACGATTATTTTAAATAAAAAAGCAGCGCCATATGGCGCTGCTTTTTTATTCTATATTGCTGATTAATGGCTCTCAAGCGTGTTTAGGTAACGCTCAGCATCAAGTGCTGCCATACATCCAGATCCGGCTGCTGTAATAGCCTGCCTGTATTCCTTATCCTGAACGTCTCCGCAGGCAAACACACCAGGAAGGTTAGTTTTAGCCGTTTTACCCATAGTAATAAGGTAGCCGGTATCATCCATATCAAGCTGGCCTTTAAAAATATCTGTATTAGGCTTATGCCCTATCGCAACAAATAAACCGGTTATCTTTATTTCCGATTTTTCCTGTGTTTTGTTGTTAACCATCCTTAGCCCTTCA
This sequence comes from Flavobacterium sp., assembly GCF_024305175.1. GTDB lineage: Bacteria > Bacteroidota > Bacteroidia > Flavobacteriales > Flavobacteriaceae > Flavobacterium. The sequence continues at coordinate 17,502 of NZ_JAMWYY010000024.1, read as the reverse complement.
ACAACCTGGTCACCTAATACTTCATCAACTTCTGTATTATAAAGTACCTTAAGGTTAGGTGTATTTTCTACCCTGTGCTGCATAGCCTTACTTGCACGCATGTAATCTTTCCTTACAAGCATTGTAACACTTTTGCATATGTTTGCAAGGTAAGTAGCCTCTTCGGCTGCGGTATCGCCCGCACCCACTATGGCTACATCCTGCCCGCGATAAAAGAAACCATCGCAAACAGCACACGCCGATACTCCCCCGCCCCTAAGGCGTTGCTCACTTGGCAAGCCCAGGTATTTAGCCGTTGCACCTGTAGCAATTATAATGGTGTGGGCATGTACTTCTTTATTGCCATCTATAATTACTTTATGCCAGCCACCTTTTTCGCGGCTAAACTCGACAGCAGTAGCCATGCCTATACGTACCTGCGTGCCAAAACGCTCGGCTTGTTTTTGCAGGTGAATCATCATTGTGGGGCCGTCTATCCCATCAGGATAGCCCGGAAAATTGTCAACTTCTGTTGTAGTAGTAAGCTGCCCGCCAGGTTCCATACCAGTATAAAGCACAGGGTTCATATCTGCCCTGGATGCATATATTGCCGCTGTATAACCTGCAGGCCCGGAACCTATAATCAAGCATTTAATTTTCTCTATAGTTGTATCACTCATTGTGTTTAAGCTATTGTTTGTAGTGATGCAAATGTAAGTTTTTAATTAAATAACACCTACCGTTGATTATCAGTTTTGGCTATTTTAAAAATAAATTATACTTATGGCTTTGCAGTAAAAAATTAAGTACTATATTTGCACCCTGTTTATTAACAGCGCGGGGTGTAGCGTAGCCCGGTCATCGCGCCTGGTTTGGGACCAGGAGGTCGCAGGTTCGAATCCTGCCACCCCGACTTTGAAGTCTTTCAGTGGCTTCTGTTGGCCCGCAAATACTCAGTATTTGCGGGCTTTTTCGTTTTATACCCTAAAATGAAAACAGCATTTATATCAATATTTTTGTGAGTAATTAGGTGAGTAAATTTCAATTCAAAAAAATTTACTCACAAAAACAGGGTTAAAAAAATGAATAACAAATTGTTACATAGATTTTTTAACATTTATTACTGCCAAATGTAGCCTCTTGAAGCCGCTCACGATTCGCAAGCATTTTGAATCGGTACTTAATGTAATGTTTAATTTAAACCACATTTGGTATGAAGAGCACAAACACCTTTGGTATCCAGTTCATCATCAGGATTCCAAAAAATGAAAAGGCAACAGAAGCAACTGTCTATGCACGAATTACTGTAAACGGCCGAAGGTCTGAAATTTCACTTAAGAAAAAAATTGATCCAAAATTCTGGGATGAAGCTAAAGGACGGGCTAAAGGAAAAAGGGACGAAAGTGCCGGCCTTAACAACTATATCGAGCGAATCAGGAGTATAATAGCCGACGGCTACCATAACCTTATACAGGAAAGAAAGCCAATTAACGTTGACAGTGTCAAAGCGCTGTTTACAGGCCACGATGAAGATGCCATAACCATTAAGAAACTTTTTGAATACCATAACCAGGAGGCAGCTTATAAGCTCGCACCGGGTACTATGAAGAATTACGCGACGACACAACGCTATATCGGCAAGTTCCTGCGGGACAAATACCACCGCCACGATATACTGCTCTCAGAGCTTACCTACCGCTTTTTACTGGATTTTGAAAGCTATCTCAGGTCGTACGTACCAAAAGACCACCAGCAGCGGCTACACAACAATGGCATAATGAAGCACATTGAGAGGCTCCGTAAGATGGTGAACCTGGCCATTAAGCTCGATTGGCTCGAAAAAGACCCTTTTGCCAATTTTAAAAAACATTTCGATAAGGTAGAGCGCCAGTGCCTGACATCTGAAGAACTCTCGTTGCTTGAAAAAAAGGTATTTAAGATTGAAAGGCTGAAAAACGTTCGGGACATGTTCCTCTTCTGCTGCTATACAGGGCTGGCCTTTATAGACCTTGCCGGCCTGACGCCTGATAATATCGTTACGGGTATTGATGGGGGCTTATGGCTTTACACTAGCCGTGCAAAAACCGATACCAGCGTCCGTGTACCTATTTTGCCGCAGGCAAAGCGAATTATGGATCAGTACAAGGATAACCCCAAAGCGCAATCAAGCGGAACGGTTTTTCCCGTGCTTTCCAACCAAAGGATGAACGGCTATCTTAAAGAGATTGCGGACCTATGCGATATTTCCAAAAAGTTAACATTCCACATAGCCAGGCATACTTTTGCAACTACTGTGACGCTCAGCAATGGCGTACCGATCGAAAGCGTATCAAGGATGCTTGGGCATACCAGCATAAGGACAACACAGATATACGCAAAGGTCCTTGAGAAGAAAGTCAGCGAGGATATGGGCAGGCTTAAAGAGCGCCTATGTGGAAATGAAGCCGATAATTTAGCGATTGCCCAATCTTAAGAATTATGGAACCTACAGCAACAAATCAACTGGCGCAGAGGATCTCTGAGCTACTTACTGAAGCAAGGGGCAGGATTGTCCAGTCGGTAAACCATACAATGGTTTTGACTTATTACGAGATAGGCCGAATGATAGTTCATGAAGAACAAAATGGCAATGAGCGGGCTGATTACGGAAAGCAACTCATAAAAACGCTTTCAATAAAGTTAACGGCAGATTTTGGAAAGGGTTTTTCACAGCGAAATCTGGAGCAGATGCGCCAATTTTACCTTGTATACTCAAAAGCGCAGACACTGTCTGCGGAATTTGAGAGCGATGATAAACCTGTCAGAAAATTTCAATTAAGCTGGTCCCACTATCTAAAATTAATGCGTATTGAAGATGTATACGAAAGGAACTTTTACGAAATCGAATCTTATAAGAACAACTGGAGCCTTAGGGAATTGGAAAGGCAATATAATACGGCGCTTTATACACGTCTGTCGTTGAGCAGAAATGGATCGCAGGTTCGAAGGCTAGCCAAAGAAGGCCAACTATTGCAAAAGCCCCAGGATGCAATAAAGGATCCCTACATTTTAGAATTTATCGGCCTGCCGGAACGATCAACTTACTCTGAAAACGAATTGGAACAGAAGCTTATTGAGAAACTGGAACATTTTATGCTGGAACTTGGAACCGGGTTTACCTTTGTAGCAAGGCAACAACGCATCAGTTTTGATGAGAAGCATTTTAGGATAGACCTTGTGTTCTACAATCGGATCCTCAGGTGCTTTGTACTAATTGACCTAAAAATCGGTGAACTTAAGCATCAGGATATCGGGCAAATGCAGATGTACGTTAATTTCTACGACAGGAGAATGCGGCTTCCTGAGGAAAATAAAACCATAGGTATTATTCTATGTCAGGATAAAAGTGAAGCGGTTGTGGAATTTACCTTGCCTGAAAACAATCAGCGGATATTTGCAAGTAAATATACGACGGTGCTGCCCAGTAAGGAGAGTCTGGCTAAACTTATTAAAAATTAATTACGGATATTATTGCTAAGGTTGAAGTTAAATCGGAGACAGATGTTAAACTTGAAATCTGCGACAATGCTAACAATGTAAAATATTATTAAGCCTTCTCTCCGCAATCAAGAAGGCTTATGCTTAAATATTTTTTAATGTTCTATTGTTGGTAGTATAATACTCTCCAACAACCAAATTACTATTATTAAGTTCTTCTGTAATATATGATGTAGTATATATTACTTGATAACTTTTCGGATCAAAATTCATAAGTCTTTCTATCAATATTTTTTGAAAGTTCTGGGCCCGTTTTTCCTCTATCCCCTTATCTTCCATATTATCGGCAACAATAAATCGTGGATAACGCATTTGTGGAATCGAGAGTGATGCCAAGAATATTGCAAACCTTGCAGTAATCTTCAGGTAGAAATTTGAACTAGCTGAATACTTACCATATTTGCTGCTTAAAAATGCAATATTGTTGGAAAAGTCAACATGAAAGTCATTAGCATTTTTGAATTCGTCTTGCCGGTGAAGATCATTGTTAAGTAAGTAAAGTGCTTCTTGCTTAATCTTCAACTCAATTTTATTTTTAAGCAAATTTTGCTGTTGCTCCGTATGCTTGATGTACGCCTCGATTAGGTCTTTCTCGCGAAGCAATTTATCACGCTTTTCTAGCAAGCCAGCATAATACAGTGCATTTTCTAGAAGCGTACGATATTGAAGAATTTCACCTTCGAGGAACCCTTTTTCCACCGCAAGATTTTCTATCTCTTCCTGCCTACTACTTTTAACATCATTTACTTCTTCATCATACATTTTCTGTAAACCCTGTAACTTACCAATTTCCTTCTTTAACTTTGGTCCCAATATCTCCAAATCTTTTTTAAGTGCTTTTTGAATTGAACCTGATTCGGTAATTTGAAAACTTATTTCCTGTTCCATTCGCCTGCCCTGGGTTATGCCATAACTTGAATCAATAGTTTCTTTACACAGTTTACATTGTGCCTTTTCATCATGGTTATGAGCAATTTTAATTTCAGTTAGGCATTCAGGACAATAATTAATAGTGAAATTATTGAGAAACTCTCTCGTTACTAAAGAATTTTTTAAAGCTTTTAGTTTTTCTTCAAGGGTTGCAATGAAAAAGTCATTATCTGTAATTTCGTGATTTATACGATTATATTGATCCTGTAACTTGTTTATATTTTTTCGTTGCTCTGCAATTTCATTTATTAACTGCTGAAATCGGAACTTGCTTACTTTGATGCCTTTGTTCTTTACCGCACTTTTTAAAGAAATTATCTTGTCCTCTATTTGCGATATCTCACTTTGCGCATTATCAATTTTTGCTTCAATATTTGCGGGATTTAAAAGTAAAGGATCTGAAAAAAAACCTTTTGTTGCTTTAATTTCACTTTTACTTTCATCTATTTCCTTATTAACTTCAATTAATCGTCTTCTGTTTTGGTATAATTCATCATTATAGATGCCTAATAAAAGTTCTGCAGTAGTCTCCCTTGTAATTTGTGAATCAAATTGTTCATAAAGGAAAAGAGAACTTGTTGGAGACTCTTGATCGATATACATTAAACGCAACAATTGGTTAATTGTAATATTACTTTCGCCTCTAACAGTAGGAATATTTAAATTATCAAAAATTACATTTGAAAAACTTTTTACTTCAGGATAGGAATTGTAACCGAATTTTTGCCACTGCTTATCCGGTGGCGGGTTACGTGACTCTTCGTATTCTCCCCAATAAAAATACATAGGTGTTCTTGATTTAACCCTATTGGAATCATCAAAGATTATTTCTCTTTTTAGGGTAATTGTAGCTCCATTCATCTGTGTTTCAGCATACACCTCAGAACATCGTCGCGCTTCAGGCACAAAATCTGTGAAATCACCTCCTAATATGTAAAAGATAAAATTCGTTATTGTAGATTTTCCGCTACTATTGTCACCCCGAATAATATTAACCCCGTGATGAAATTCTTGATCGTAAGCAATTTCACCACTCTTAGCCAGTACTGCCAGTCTATTTATAAATAGCGTGTTATACATCATATCTGCTTACCATCAGCTGTGTTCTATTTTTAAGTCCATCTTCACCGAATAGAGATATATCTGCAAAATACAACGTCATTAACGCAATTACATTCTGCTCGGTGTAACTCATTTGTTCAAATTTATTGCTGTATTCATTCAGTAAGGTCTCAGATATAATTGAAACCCTATTTTGTCTTAGCAATTCTTTGTTTATTATTCCGTAGGATGCAAGGCATTGCAGTGCCGTTATCTGATAAGGACGCAGGCGCTCAAATATCTTTTTGTTATCAAAAACCTGGTTGTACGGATTATCCTTAGATTTAATAAATCGCTTTCTCAACTCTCTAATTTCAGTTTCTTCCCTTTTCAATGAAATCTTATGCACCTGCTCTGGAAAGAGAAAATAAAAATCCCAAATCCTAAGTCTGTCAAGCTCGATATAATCTTCGCGCTTAAAGTGCGTTAAGAATCGTATCATTCTATAGATTGCGTGGTAATAATCAAAGGCTCGATTATAGGTTATCATAGTTAGCCCAGTTTAAGTGGCATTTACCTGTTAAAAAAAATATCATCCCATATATGTCATCAACATTATAGTTTAAAAAGGTATCATCCTGACCATCCTGATTTATAAGGTCAAAAATTGGAATTATTATTTTTTCTCTGACACATTCTTTTATAGCGACTTTGGTGGCGCCCCCTTCAATAAGCGGTTCAATAAAAGTTTCGAAATTCAGGTTGATCATTGCAAATAGTTCAAGATCTATTAACTGCGCCGTCTCGTAAAGTTTATTTTTCTCTAACTTCTTACTATATTGATGTTTTTTGAGTGTCGCCCTTCGTATTTCCGTAGTACTAAAGCCCCCATCAGCAAGCTTATCTGGCATACTCCTTCCATCAAGCTCAGTATTATATCTGTTAAAATCATCTATAAATCCGCTGTACCGAATGTCCTTTTCAACCTCTTCTTTCAATTTTTTGAAACGTTGTCCTAAGCGGCTTGTTTTTGAAAAATCAATATTACCATGCAGTGTATTTACATTAACCTGCCGATCAACGGGACCAGTATTATTTACATCTTGATTCCCCATTTCCATTACATTGTAATATTTCCGGTATTGTGCTGAATGTTTATCTGTTTTTCAACAGTTCCCGAAGAGTTTATATTTTGGATAAAGTTGCCATTAACAATGCTGGATGCGTGCTGGACCGCTTTTAAAAGCTCTTCTGCTAATATAGGGTCATTTTCAAGTTCAACCCTTAGAGTGTCTGTAAATTCTTTCTCATTTTCAATGGCGAAATTTTCAATGTCCGTTTTTCCTTTCTTGGTGAAAGGAAGCTTAATTAAAGTCCATATGTCTTCACCTATTTTTTTTGCCGTTCCTTCCTGCAATTTCTCTAGAAATGGTTTCGACAAAGTATAGGCAGTTAATGCGAGAGTTGCTAAATCCATAATGTTTGATAAGGTTGATTTTAACAAATGTAGAAAAAAATATATTTAAACCTAATAATCGGTTGATTTTACAATATCATTATTAATAAGGGAAACTTTTCCCAAGATAAACCGGTAAAAGGCAGCTAATGTATTGCAGGTAAAGCCAGTGGTAAAAGCAAAAGACTACGGCATAATGGCTTTGCTCGCGCACTCACAAACCCACCCCTGGGACTTATTCCGTTTCCTTTTGTTTTCCCGCTTTACCCGCACTGTTTACCTGCTTTCTTTTTCCGGTTTTCTTTTGGGAAAAAGTTATGCGGAGCGCAAGCGAGGCAGGACTGTAACAGATTGGAGGACTGGCAGAAGATACAAAAACGATTGTATCATTTAAATAAGGACGATTATGACAATTATCGGAAGAGTGACAAGGGATGCGGAAGTGCGCAACCTGTCAAACAACAAAAGTGTAGTGAGTTTTTCGGTAGCCGTGAACCACGACTACAAAGCGAAAAACGGGGAGCGTGTAACCCAAACCGAATATTTCGACTGTGCGTACTGGTTTTCTACAGGCATAGCGCAGTACCTGACCAAGGGCAGCCTTGTAGAGCTTGCAGGGCGTGTGTCTGCCCGTGCGTGGATGGGCAACGATGGGCAGCCTAAAGCGGGGCTGAACTTCAACACCACCGACATTAAACTGCACGGGAGCAGCAAAGCCGAAACGCAGGCAGGACAGCCGCAAACTGAAAAACAGGCGCAGCCTATAAATCAATCCGCAGCAAGCGCAGCACCCGTGTACGAAGCAGAAGTACTAACCAATGGTACTGCCCCTGACGATGACCTCCCATTCTAAAACCGTGTAACCTTTAAATTTTAATATCATGGCACATAATATAAATTTCAATGAGCAGACAGGGCAACACGCATTTATGAGCGTAAAGCAGCCCGCATGGCATGGGCTTGGGCAGATAGTGGAAAACTACCCTACAAGCCGTGAAGCAATAGCCTTTGCAGGCTTGGACTACGAAGTAACCAAAGCCCCTATTTTCGCAAGGGGTGCAGGCGATTTCGACACCTACCCCGTACCCGACCAGTTCGCCACGATGCGCACCGATACCAAAGCCGTGTTTGGCGTGGTAGGCAAGGACTACCAAATCGTGCAAAATAGTGATGCGTTTGCTTTCTTCGATGGCATTGTAGGCGGTGGAGACGGCATATTGTATGAGACCGCAGGCGCACTCGGCAATGGGGAACGCATTTTTATAACCGCAAAGCTGCCCGGCTATATCCGTGTAGGCAGCGGGGACGATGTAACCCAAAAGTATATTTTCCTGACGACCTCCCACGATGGCAGCGGAAGCATTACCGCAGCCTTTACGCCTGTGCGTATCGTGTGCCAAAACACGCTTAACGCTGCGTTGCGCAATGCGACCAATGTAGTACGTATACGCCACACCGCAGGGGCAAAAGAACGCTTGGAACAGGCGCACAAAGTGATGGGCGTTGCCGATACCCTGTCGTTGCAGTTAGAGGGCATCTTTAACCAGTGGGCAAACGTGCGTATTGAAGATAAACAGGTAAAGCAATTGATACAGTTGGCACTCTGCCCGAACAAAGAAACCTACAACCTTTTAAAGAAAGGGGCTACCGAGGAACTTTCGACCATGTACAAAAATGCCTGTGATGCTGCCTTTGAGTATGCAATGGCAGACGATACCCAAACGATGGCAACCACCAAAGGCACCTTGTTTGGCGCATACAATGCTGTTACGGGCTACTACCAAAATGTTCGCAGCTTTAAGACGGGCGAGGACAAACTCAAAAGCATCTGTTTGGGCGGTACTGCGCAGGCACGGGGGCAAAAGGCCTTTGACCTGTGCGGAGACTTTGCCAAAGATGGGGCGGTTGCCCTGCAATTCAATTGATAGTTAACCGCTGCACCGCTTAGCGGTGCAGCATAAAATTCATTGTTATGAGCATATTAGCACAAACCACAGAACGCAAGGCAGTAACCACCCTAAAAAAAGTGCTGCCGATTATGGAAAGGCTTGACCACGTTGCCATGAGCGCAGCCGATGCCTTTGACATTGCAACCGCCCTGAACCTGATTAAAAGGGTAATCGAAAGCAACCCCGAACCGAAACGTAAACACAAAAAATAAAACGTTATGCCAGTTACAAATTTTTTCGCCCATATCGCAGCCATCCCGTTCGAGGGCTGCCTGAACATTACCGTTAAAAAGGACGGGGAACAACTAACTACCGCTGTACTGCTCCAAAATGATGGCTGCGGGGATGCCGCTAAAAACCATATACCGCCCCTGATACTAAAGGGCAGCGCAAAGGAATTGTGTGAGGGCTTTTTTGATGCCATTAGCACACCGCTAACTGAAACCTCCAAACTGCTCGTGAACATGGAGCAGTACCTTAAAGGACAGGAAACCGCCAGGAAAAATGCAGCGATGGAAAAGAAGAAAACCGAAAAGGCGGACAAAGCCGATAAACCTGACAAGCCCACCACGCCCGAAGAAATCAAAGAAATGAAATACAAAGGGATTATGGTGGAAGTCGATAAACTGGAAGCAGCAGGCAAATACAGGGAAGCATGGGTAAAAGTGCCACAGGCTTCAGAGTTCCCGGACAAAACCGAGGAAATCCAAAAGCGCAGGGCAAGCCTGTCGGCTAAATTCAGCAGCCCCGACCTGTTCGCAGCAGGGCAGCCTGCCACAGAAGTAATAGACGTTGAACCTAAAACCGAGCAAGATGCTACAGACCACACTACTGCCGAGGGTATTCCTGATCAAGGACAAGGGCAATGAGTTTGCCCTTACTGACCCCGACCCGAAATGGAGCGTAGAAGCTGTTATGAATTTCTATGCGAATACCTACCCGACACTGACCACTGCAAAGGCGGTAGGGCCTGAAATAACTAACGATACGATACAGTACCGTTTTGAAACCACAATGGGGACTAAAGGATAATTGTAAAACCTAATGTATGGAATATGCAACAAGTAGTAGCGGGGCAGTTACGGCTACCCCAAAACAAAAGGCAAAAGCTGCTGCACAAAAACGCAGGCGAGTTCCTGCTCAACCTGCAGCGCAGGAAAGACACCGCCGAAGTGCTTGCCGACCACCCGAGGTCAGCCCCGCAGGGGCTGCTGCCTATGGTTTTCTGAAAACCCGTTTTCTGCCCCACTACACGGGGCAGGCAGTCGCAGGCGGTAACGGGAAAGACAGTTTTTACCGCAGCTTTGCGTTGCTTTGCAACCATTATGGTATACACCCTGTCGACACCAAAGGGTATGTTTATCCCTATGGCAGGGAGGTTGCCCTGCACGAAGCAGGAAGGCTGCTCAACCAAAAGTACCCGCAGCATATTGAAACGGAAGTGTTGGAAGATAACGGAAATTTCATAGTACAGGCAACTGAAACCTGCTATACGGGCAATACCTTATTTTACATTCCTGTGCTGCCTGTGTATAACATGATGCAGGATAAGAAACACCAAAAAGCAGCACGGTTGCTGCTCTGTACTTTCAGCTACCTATACCACACAGCAAACATTCCTTATTACACAGAAGATAGCTTCCTGTACTGGCAGTATGAAATGGTATCGGAATGGGTAACAGGTGACCCCGAGGACTGGGAACAGAAAGATTACTACGACTATGTAAGCCAGTTACGGGCTGCCCTGCATTACGGGGAAACAATGCTGCGCAGGTTGTGGAATACGGTACACCTTGAACGCTTCGAGGACTGGCTCGAAGCCTTTACACCTTGTGATGATTTGGACATGGAAAGCCACCGCATAGCCCAAAAATTTTACGCCTTGTGGCAGGATTATCCTGAAACCTCAATTTATACGCATGCTGATACAGGATGCCTGCCTGATTTCGAGGATGACGGGTATGATGACTATGAGTGCATCACGATGGAAAAATATATCGGGTTTGTTGCCTGTACTGATGGGTGGCTGTATGACAACGTACAACAGTCGGTTAACGCCTACTTTAACGAAAGCGTGTCAAAACAGGAGCCTGTCCTGAAACGCTATTTTGACGGGCAACCGCAGGAAATCGACAACCTTGATTTTGAATGCCGCCTGTTCCCGCTTTTAAATGAATTGTGCTACCTCTTAAACAGCTATGATTATGGCAACGAACGTACAACTTTACCATCCTAAAGCCGCCCTTGTGGTATTTACCACAAATGGTGTTACTGCCCCGTATATCGAATATTACGAAATGGACGAAGCAGGTTCCCCTGTAAACCCGCACCCGCTTACGGTCAGGGAAGCGCTAAGCCTTGCCAAAGCCCTAGATACCCGTGAGCAGGCAGGCAAGGCTTTCCTGCGCCCCGAGGGCATACTGCCTGATAATGTGCTGCACCTTGACCCGTCCGATAACGGCAGTGTGGTATGGTACACCAAGCCCCAACGGCAAGCACTGTACTTTGCCGAAAGCCTTGGATTGGAAAACGGCACGGTTGCCCTGCCTGCATTGGTGTGGAAAGCCAATAAAAAAGAGCTGCAAATCTTTGCCCTCAACGGTAAAAGCAAGCCCAACGCCGATACACCATTATTCCACGCACCATTCTTTAACCTGTACCAAAAAGGCAACGTGTGTATGGGTAATGTAAACGTTGCCATTAAATCGGCTGCCACCTTAGAGGAATTTATTACCGCATGGCAGGGGTATTTTTTTGAAAGCTATTTTTCGCACCACATCAATGACCACAACCCCGTAGCAGTTAACCTGTTTAACCTTTACAAGGAACTGATGGCAGACCCTGAAAAAAAATTTCCGACCGATACCCTAAAACCTACACCGCTAACCCTTAAAAACCTGTTGTAATGGAAACGAGATTAAAAGCCCACTTTATAGCGCCCGAACTATTAAACCCCACCAACCCTATAACCGTGTGCCTTATCGGGGCAGGCGGTACAGGCTCACAGGTGCTGACGGGCTTGGCACGGATGTCCCACAGCCTGCAACAGTTGGGGCATGCAGGCTTTCAGGTCAGTCTGTGGGATGATGATGTAATTACCGATGCCAACCGTGGCAGGCAGTTATTTGCCGAATGTGAAGTCGGTTTATCCAAAGCCAACGTCTTAATTACACGTACCAACCGTTTTTTTGGCACGGCTTGGAAAGCCATAGAAAAATCGTTTACCACTGATACCGCAACGGGCAGGAACGCACTTTATATTTCCTGTGTGGACAGCGCAGCAGCCCGTTTCGGAATTGCCGAAGTGTTGAACGATTTGGATTTGAGTACGTATTGTTCCGATACGCCCCGCTATTGGATGGATTTCGGTAACAGCAGGGATACAGGACAGGTTGTCCTCTCAACCATTGGCAACATCAAACAACCTTCATCGGATAAGTTCGTGCCTGTGGGCAGCCTGCCACAGGTTACGGCAGAATATGCCGAACTGCTCAGGCAGGGTGACAGCGAAGACCTGCCAAGCTGTTCCCTTGCCGAAGCATTCGAAAAACAGGATTTGTTTATCAACTCCGTACTGGCGCAGATGGGGTGCAGCCTTTTGTGGCAGCTTTTCAGGCAGGGGTTTACCCTTGAGAGGGGGTTCTTCCTGAATTTAGCAAATTTTCGCAGCCAACCGTTAGCGGTTGGCTGATTAGCCCGCACTCCGGCGCAAAAAGGCAATCCCTCCCTTGTGGTCGGGAACGCCTTTTTGCGTTTTAAAGCGGATGCGACCGTCCGGCAACAGCATCGGGATAACCCTGCTGCATTTGCCGCTCGGGCGCGTTTTCTTTTGCCGCTGCTCCACCACCGGGTTTACCTACGCTACTTTTCATATAATTAAAACTAAGAAAAAGAGTTGTGAACGTCTGCAATTGGCTGCTAATTGCCAAATAGTGTACTGTTTCTGCTTATAAAGTATTGCTCTGCACCCTATACATTTGAAGGTATAACCATTAAAAAAATTTAGTATGGCTACACCAATTAATTTTAGGGGATTGAACCATTACGCAACCGGTAATGCAACCCTTCGAAGTGAAAAAGACGGGATGATCCTGGAAGGCTTTAAAAATTCCTTTGACGGGATTACCATTGAGACCAATGGTGCAAAAAAATGGGAACTCACCTTTAATCCGGTGGAGATTAAAAAAGACGATGTCTTTGGCATTTCCTACAATGTCCTGGATGGTTTAAAGAGGGTTAAAACCGTCGCACAATACGCTATAACCTACAGCCCTGATGGTAAATATGCCTATCTGGCGGTTAATAGCCGCCTGGAGGGAGACAAGATTGAACTGGTAGGTATGAAAGATGGCAAAGAAGTAATGAAGGAAGTATATGACAAACCCGAAGATTTGGACTGCAACTGGATAGTTGTGGCTATCTTAGTACTGGCAGCAGTTTCGGTTGTGGCATCCAACGTGGATTATGAAAATGAAAGGACGGTAGTAACCCATCCTAACGGCACGAAGACAGTGACGGTCAGGACCAAGAAATCATTTGGGGGTGGCGGCGTAGTGCAGCCCGTAGCCAAAGCAGCAGGTACCAACCCGGAGCCCGGAAAAGAGGAATTTCCCTTTGATCATCTCTATATAACGTCCGAGAGGTGCTACACTGAAGATTCGGTGGAAGAGTTGGATGGTAATATTTCACAGGTTATATTTACACCTAAAGTCTCAGAACAAATTTTTATTACCGATGAAGTATACACGATGTAACTCACAATTTTACAGCTTACGAGTTTTACCGCTGACTGCAGCCCTTGTAATTGTAACAGGGCTGTGGGGTTGCGGGCAAAAGAACACTACCCTCGAAGAGGGTAATTCTATTTATACAGATGGCAGGCAGTGGACGTACAATGTCACTTTTAGCGATTCCTCGGGTACTGTCCTGAGCAACTGCACACTAAAATTATCGGTCGGAGCTTCCAGTGTATCTTCGGTATTGGCCGGACAGAAAGGGATTACGTATACCTACAGCAACTGCGATTCCGCCCAATCATTCGAAGAAACCACCGGTGTGGACGAAAGTGCGGAAGGAATATTTTTACATCCCCCTAGGCTGGGAGCTTTTGCCTTTACCGAGGTAGTGCCGTTCCCCAGGATTACTTATCCTGCGGAACTGATCACGTCGTCCGAGGTGGAACTGACGGTCCGGAAATCTGCTTTTAAACTGGCTGAGAATAAAACTTTTCAGCATATTATTGAAAGGACTGTAACCGATACCCTTGAATTTAAAGATGCCAGGATCCCGTGCTATGTGATAGAGGGGCGAAATACCAACTATACAAAAGAGATCGGGCAGTATAAATGCAAATATTGGTTCAGCCCGAAATATGGCTTTGTCCGTCTGCTTTATTATAAACCCGATTTTTCTACCGTAGATTTACTTTTGGCAGATACTAATTTCTAGTATAAATAACAGTCGTATGGTAGATCAAATACGATAGGCATTCCTGCAGATGTGCTTGAAAAAATAGTACGGCATTACATTAAAAAGGTTTCGCAGCGTTGCTCAGGGATCACAGTCGGACACCCTGCGCCTGCTTTGACTCTATTTAGCAAAAATTAAAACACTTAAGTTATTTGCTTTATAATGTCTTTAATATTTTACTTGCCTTGTAAAATATAATCTACACTGTTGATTGCAAGCCTACTTCGTTTTTAGTTTTTCAATAATTTTTAAAAGAGCCGCCCTGTTTTTAGATTCGTGGTAAAACTTGGGCAGTTTTTCCAAAAGTGTAAAATGCGAACGGTCTTTGTGTTCACGCAATTTGGCGCCGATGTATTGTTCTAAATACAACAAATGGGCTTCGTTGTAAGCAAAAAAGAAGTCGTTTTTAAAAGGGGCACAATACCAGGTTTCCACATCAAAATAAGCACTAGCATCTGCTTTGTAATTGGCGGTATAGCCCAAATGGGTTAACAAAGTGTCTTTTACATCATGAAAACCACAGTGCGTGCAAGTTAACTTGGCTTTCTTTTCGTCATAGTTTACGGTTGTTACTGCTTTTTTATGGCATTTTGGGCAGGCCACAGTCACTTCTTCTTGGAAGTGAGTGAGACGGAAATTTTGGTCCTGAAAGCGGTTTTGCATTTCTTAATGTATTTTTTTCAAACGCTCTTCTTCCGCTAATTTACAATAATGGTAAATATCATCAACCAATCTGGGTATCCGGATGTTTAAAAATTCCAGGTCTTCTTGATTGGCTGGCTTTTGATCAGGATTGGCTTTTAAGTCGGAATTGTACAAGGCTAGCGTCTGTAAAATGAGTTTGAATTGCCTGTTTATTTCTTTGAAATGCAACTGTCTTCATGGAGGACGGTTTTGAGCCAAACATGAAATTGTTTTTCATATGTTTTCCCCTTCTCTAGGAGTTGCGTAACATCTGTTAGTTGCTGTGCTCCATTCCATTTTTTTAAATTTACAGTACTTCTGATGTCCAGTAAGAAGTTTTTTACTTGATACAGACTATCTATGTCGCTTTTATTTTGGGAGTATGAAGTACTAAATAGGAAAACTATCAAAAAAAGCGTAATATTTTGTTTCATTATTATTCCCTATTGATTTTAAATTCATCTGTATTTAAATCAAATTCAAAAATCATTAGTTTTTGGCTATTATCATTTGGGTCAGGCATCGGAAGAACGTGAAAATAATGTTTCACTTTGTGATTATTATTATTAGCAGAAACTACTACCGGATTATCAAAATAATTTATAAAATTGGTTTCTTCATATCCTAAACCATCAAGGTAGTTTAGTGTCTGTTCTAAAAGAGTTTCCGAAAATTTTAATACAATTTGTTCGGTAATGCAAACAAACTCATTTGAAGCATTTTTTTTAAACTCATAAATCTTAGTTTCTTGATTGGTTTTATAAACTATTGTAACGGAACTTTTTTCTTTATCATTTTTGTTGTAGTTGATATTGAGTTTGCCCAATTCTCCTTCAACTTGCTTCAATGAAGAACCTAACAGGTCTTGAGCGACAAGATTGCCAGCTGTAAAAATAAAAATGACTACTGCTAGGGTTTTAAGTTGATGGATTGTTTTCATTTTGATGTTTATTACTATTATAATGATTTATATTTGATGACGGTTTTATTCTCTTTTAAATTAGTCATACCAATATCCTTTTTCTATTTTATAACCTGCTTTTTTAAAAGCTTTTACCAAATCATCGGCTAAATATTCGTTCTGTTGAAGTGAAACAAAATGTGTGCGAAACAAATCAGTGGTTGTACTTGTTTTGATGTACTTCCCATCGTCATAATATTCTTTTTGGATCAAAATTACTTTATTGGGCTGGGTTTCAAAGAAAATCCCCACATCTTTTATTACAGATGTAATGTCATTTAGCGCTACAATTTGTTGTTCGAAGTAGTGTCCTTTTTCATAAGCAAATTTTTGTTTTGTCGTATAATATAGAGAGTCGTTTTTGATGATAAAAGGTTCGGTAACTACTAAGCTGTCGATATCCATTTTAGACATTCCTATTTCATTTCCAGAACTATCAATTTCTGTGTACACATGTTGGCGCATTTCGTTTTCCTGCTGAATTGTTTTTTGCAGGATTTGTGTGATGATTTTGGTTTTTAACGAATTACCAAAATTGTCTTGCGAATAAATTAAATTTATAGAAAGTAAAAAATAAAAAATAATTAGGTTAGAAATAAACTTCATAAGCAGTAATTAATTGAAGTTATATTAATCTTCAAATGGATCTTTTTCATCAGAATCTAATTCTTTTAGTCGCTCGAACGCTTTGGATAGTTTTTTTAATTCTTTACCATATAAATTTTCCATGGTTCCCATAGGAGTGGCAGAATCGGAATTAAGAGGAAAATAAATGAAGAAATAAGGAGCACTATAATTGTCTGAACTAAAATTTACCCTTGCCATCTCACTTACATTTCCTCCTCTATAAGAATCATCTCGTTTTACAATTTCAATGTTTTGATAATTTGAGAATTTTATTTTGTCATAATGAATTTCTTCTTCTAAATACCTTGTACCTCCTTCATAACTGGAAGAAAAACCATTTGAAGAATACTTAAACATGTATGACTTAGTTGAGTTATCATATGAGAGCAAGAGATTTTTATAAATGGTATAAAATGAAGTTTTTTCACTTCTTGAACCTTTACCAAATGCATAAAGATGATATAAAGGTCTATCGAATCGAATCAACTTGTTGATGTAATCTATAGTTTCTTCTCTCGTTAATTTTATCTTTTTTTCCTCTGCTGGGATTTGACTAAACAAATCATTTTCAGGAGTACATACTTGCCTTAAATGTCTAAAGGCTCTGGCTATTTTTTGAGCATCCGCATCAGTAGCAAAGGTAATGCCATAACCAGAAGAAACATTTAATCCATTAAAGTGAACTAAAAACTTATATGCTCTTATCCCGTCAGGATAATCTACTTTTTGTACTAAGTCAAATATATTAAAATTAATACTGAATTTATTGTCATCAAATTTTTGATCAGTGAATAATTCAATTCTTCCAGTTTTGTCAATCTTTACATCTTTTAGCACATATCCTTTTACTCTACTATATGGATCTAAAG
>NZ_JAMWYY010000023.1:6620-42539 GCF_024305175.1 Flavobacterium sp. | reverse complement strand
TGCATATAATATTTATACATATATTAGCTGTCCTTAACGGGCAGCTTTTTTATTGCCTTAAAACAAACCAAAATGCAGCAACTGGAAAAAGGAAGTAAGAAACTTTTAAATGCCTGGGCTTTTTATGACTGGGCTAATTCTGTATATAGCCTTGTAATTGCTTCGGCGGTTTTTCCTATTTTTTATAATGCACTTTTTAATGAAGGCCAAACCCATGTAAGTGTGTTTGGCAGTTCTGTAAAAGGCACGGCTTTAATAAGCTTTACTACTGCTTTTGCTTTTTTGTTTGTAGCATTTATATCGCCTCTTTTATCTGGTATTGCAGATTATTCCGGTAATAAAAAAATATTCCTGAAGCTCTTTTGTTACCTCGGCTCGCTTTCATGCATTGGGCTTTACTGGTTTAGCCTTGAAAACATATACTGGAGCCTTGTATGCTATTTTTTCGGGCTTGTTGGTTTTTGGGGCAGCCTTGTTTTTTATAATTCATACCTGCCGGACATTGCCCATCCGGAGCAGCAGGATGACGTTAGTGCCAAAGGGTACTCAATGGGATATATTGGCAGTGTTTTCCTGCTTGTTTTCAACCTCGCTATGGTTATGTTCCCAGATGTTTTCGGCCTTGAAGATTCACCGGGTGAACCTGCCGCCGTTAAAGCCATGCGCTTGTCTTTTGTATCAGTAGGTATATGGTGGATTTTATTTAGCCAATATACTTATTATTACCTGCCAAAAGGCACCCGCAAAGATAAAGTAACTACAGATGTTATGCTTAATGGTTTCAGGGAGCTGCAAAAAGTATGGGGCCAGCTAAAGCAAAACCTTACATTAAAACGCTATCTCGGGGCATTCTTTGTTTACAGTATGGCGGTACAGACCGTTATGCTGGTAGCGACCTATTTTGGTGCCGAAGAAATTGCATGGGGCGAGGGCAGCGCCAAGCATATGGGGTTAATAATCAGTATATTACTGATACAGATTGTTGCTGTGGGAGGCGCAGTGATAACTTCGAGGCTGTCTAAAGCTTACGGAAATATACAAACACTTGTAGGAATTAATATTATATGGGCTGTAATATGTGTTTGCGCTTTTTTCATTACGCTACCCATACATTTTTATATTACTGCGGCATTTGTAGGGCTTGTAATGGGAGGGATACAGTCACTATCACGCTCTACTTATTCAAAATTTTTACCTGAAACCAAAGATACTGCCTCATTTTTCAGTTTTTATGATGTTACCGAAAAAATAGGAATAGTTATCGGTATGCTGTTATATGGCGCAATAGACCAAATATTTGGCAGTATGCGTTATTCAGTAATATTCCTTACCATATTTTTTGTGGGCGGCATTTTCCTGTTAAGAAGAGTCTTAAAAAAATCTTAGTATTTTAAAATTATTCCTTTATATTTGGGGATTAAAAATTAATAACTGTTATGAAAAATACTAAAATCTTATCAGCTTTATTGATATTATTTGCAACTTTTGGCATTATATCCTGTGATTCTGAACCGGTAGATCCTGTGTTTATAGATAACTGGGAAGAAAATAATAATAACCCTGAAGGTGGTTCTTTACAGGTGAATATAGACGGGCAACAGTTTACAGCTTCTGTTGCACAGGCAGCTTTTGAGCAGGGCGTATTAAACATCAGTGGAGGAAGCACCAGCACCAGCGGCAGCGTTGTATCTTTAACGGCTCTTGGCAGCCAGGAGGGTACTTATACAAATCAGCAGGCATCTATAATGTATATTCCGAATATCTCAGAGCAGTCATTCTATGCTAACATAGATGTTAATGCAGAGCCGGGAAACAATTATAACGGAAGTATAATCATAACAGATATTGATACTGTAAACAAAACGGTTTCAGGTACTTTTAGCGGTACTGTTTACTGGAACATGCCGGGTGAGGAAATGGAGCCTGTAGTACTAACAGGAGGTACATTTACCGATGTACCTTATACAGGCAGCCCGACACCGGTTACAAACCCGGACGATGAGTACTTTACAGCCGTTGTAGATGGCGTTGAGAAAGATTTTACAAATATACAGGCTTCCCCAACAGGTGATAATTTACAGATAATAGGCTTGTTACTTAGTGGCGAGGCAATCCAGATGCTTGTAGATGCAGATATAACTCCGGGCACTTACCAGTTTGGCAGCGCTTCGGCAACTATGATTGCCTACCAAAACTTATCGGATGCTTATCCGTTTGATGAGGGTTCGCTAACAATAACTAACAATTCAGACGGATTTATAACTGGAACATTTAGTTTTACAGGTACAAATTTTGACGATGAAACGATAGAGGTTACAGGTGAATTTAATGTAGAGCTGTAACTCTGATAATACTTATAATGAAGCCCCGCTATTGCGGGGCTTTTTCGTTGGCATAATCATTGCCCTATTATTATACAAAACTGCTTTAAACAAGTTTTATCTACTGATAATAATGCATTTATAAATTATGCGTTAAGTAATTAAATGCAGTTAGTTTTATTGTTTAATGACAAAATGACTTAAATATAAGATGTCGAATCAGAAAATATTGAATATTGACAGTTTGTCACTTCAGGAGCTTGATACAGATGCGGAACTTATACCGCTAATGACCCCTGAGGACGAAGAGGAAATGAATAACGAGGTACTGCCCGGCGACCTGCCTATTTTGCCATTACGCAATATGGTGCTTTTCCCCGGTGTGGTAATACCGATAACTGCCGGAAGGGATAAATCTATAAAACTTATTAATGATGCCAACTCAGGGGGTAAAATTATTGGTGTGGTTGCCCAGAAGGATGAAAGTATTGAAGAACCTTCACCGGCCGATATACATACTGTTGGTACGGTTGCCCGAATACTTAGAGTGCTTAAAATGCCTGATGGTAACACTACTGTTATACTTCAGGGTAAAAAGCGCTTTGAAATAAATGAGGTAACATCTGAGCAGCCTTATCTTATGGCTACTATAAAGGAAGTAAATGAAACCCGCCCTGAAAAAGGTGATGTAGAGTTTACCACTATTATAGAATCTATAAAAGAACTTGCCATACAAATAATAAAAGAAAGCCCTAATATTCCTACAGAGGCTACTTTTGCTATCAAGAATATAGAGAGTGAATCTTTTCTTGTAAATTTTGTTTCGAGCAACATGAACCTTACCGTTGCAGAAAAGCAGGGTTTGCTTGTAATAAACAGCCTTAAGGAAAGGGCACTGGAAACTCTTAGGTATATGAACCTTGAGCTGCAAAAACTGGCGCTTAAGAATGATATACAAAGCAAGGTGCGTTTTGACCTCGACCAGCAGCAGCGCGAATACTTCCTGCACCAGCAGATGAAAACCATACAGGAAGAGCTTGGCGGCGTGAGCCACGACCAGGAAATAGAGGAAATGAAGCAAAAAGGCAAGGCTAAAAAATGGAATGAGAAAACCAAAAGCCATTTTGATAAAGAACTTGCCAAATTACAGCGTATGAACCCGCAGGTAGCGGAATATGCCACACAACGCAATTATCTTGAGCTGATGCTCGACCTGCCGTGGAACCAGTTCTCTAAAGATAAATTTGACCTTAAGAAAGCAGAGAAGATATTGCACCGAGACCATTACGGGCTTGATGATGTAAAGAGGCGCATACTGGAATACCTTGCGGTATTAAAGCTGCGTAACGACATGAAATCGCCTATATTGTGCCTTTACGGCCCTCCGGGTGTGGGTAAAACCTCTATTGGTAAATCGGTTGCCGAGGCGCTTGGCAGGGAGTATATCAGGATTTCGTTAGGAGGCCTTCGTGACGAGGCAGAAATTCGCGGCCACAGGAAAACCTATATCGGCGCTATGCCGGGGCGCATCATCCAGAGTATTAAAAAAGCAGGTACATCTAATCCTGTTTTTGTCCTTGATGAGATAGATAAGTTATCTACCAGCCACAATGGCGATCCTTCTTCAGCACTGCTTGAGGTTTTAGACCCTGAGCAGAACAAGGAGTTTTATGATAATTTCCTTGAGTTGGGCTTTGACCTTTCTAAAGTGATGTTTATAGCTACCTCAAACAATATGGCTACCATACAGCCTGCCCTTCGCGACAGGATGGAAATTATAAACATGACGGGCTATACCATTGAAGAAAAAGTGGAAATAGCCAGGAAACACCTTTTGCCAAAGCAGATAAAAGAACACGGGCTTACGCCTAAAGATGTGGTTATAGGCAAAAAGCAACTCGAAAAAATTGTTACAGGCTACACACGTGAGTCGGGTGTGCGCGGACTTGAAAAGCAAATTGCGAAACTGATACGCCATATAGCCAAATGTGTGGTAATGGAAGAGCAATATAATGTAAAAGTTACCGACGAAGATGTTACAGAAATACTCGGGGCGCCCAAAATGGAGCGCGACAAGTATGAAACTAATGAAGTAGCAGGTGTGGTAACAGGCCTTGCCTGGACAAGCGTTGGCGGGGATATATTATTCATAGAGTCTATCCTCTCTAAAGGGAAAGGTAATATGACCATGACCGGTAACCTTGGTGCTGTAATGAAAGAATCGGCTACAATTGCGCTGGAGTATATTAAGGCTAATGCCGAATTGCTGGGTATCAGCCCTGAAATAATAGGTAATTATAATGCACACATACACGTACCGGAAGGCGCTACGCCAAAAGACGGGCCAAGTGCAGGGGTGGCAATGCTTACATCACTTGTGTCATCTTTTACGCAGAAAAGGGTAAAAAAACACCTTGCCATGACCGGAGAGATTACCCTGCGCGGAAGGGTATTACCCGTAGGGGGAATAAAGGAAAAGATACTTGCCGCAAAGCGCGCCAATGTAAAAGAAATAATACTTTGTGAGGAAAACAGGCGTGATGTTGAAGAAATTAAGCAGGAATATCTTGATGGGCTTACTTTTCACTATGTAAAATATATGGAAGATGTTGTTAAGCATGCCATAACAAACCAAAAGGTAAAAAACGCGAGGGTTTTGTAATAAACCTGTTTTAACTATATATAAAACGGCTGAATTTATTAGCCGTTTTTTTATTTAAAAAATAATATCTTCGCAACCGCGTTATAGTATGCACCAAACGTATATAACAGGCAATGTTTAAAAACTGTTTTCTTTATTTTTTACTGCTTATAAGTGCTTTGTCTTTCAGCCAGATAGGGGGCAGGCACACCTATCAGTTTTTAAACCTTGTTACCTCTCCGCGCCAGGCGGCGCTGGGCGGTAAAATAATCACCCTTTATGATTATGATGTAAATCAGGGGCTTTTTAACCCTGCAACCATAAATGCCGAAATGGATAATCACCTTTCTGCAAATTACGGCAGTTATTTTGGTGAGGTTACCTATGGTACTGCAGCCTATGCCTACACCTATGACAGGCATGTGCAGACATTTCATGCAGGGGTTAACTATGTTAACTATGGTACGTTTGAAGGGCGTGATGAAGCCGGCCTGCTTACGGGCGATTTTACCGGAAGCGAAATAGCTTTATCTTTCGGCTATGCATACAATATACCCTGGACAGATATTTATGTGGGCGCAAACGCAAAGCTAATATCATCTACACTGGAAAGCTATAACTCCTTTGGGGGTGCTATAGATATTGGCGCTATTTATATTGATGATGATAATGATATTAATATTGCGCTTGCCATACGTAATGTGGGTATGCAGTTTACTACTTATGCAGGGCAGCAGGAATCGCTGCCACTGGAAATAATTGCGGGTATATCTCAGGAAGTAGAAAATGTCCCGGTGCGCTGGCATATTACCTTAGAGAACCTGCAACAGTGGAATATAGCATTTTCTAACCCTAACCGCGCCGAACAAGGTATAGATGGGGAGGTACAGGAAGAAAAAGTGTCTTTTTTTAACAATGCACTTCGCCACGTGATACTGGGTGCCGAACTTTTTCCCGGTAAAAGCTTTAACCTCAGGGTAGGCTATAACTTCAGGAGGGGCGAAGAACTGCGTATTGAGGAACAACGTAATTTTTCAGGAATTTCGGTAGGATTAGGGCTAAGATTTAATAAATTGCGCTTTGATTATTCGTATTCCCGTTACACGCTGGCAGCCAATACCAGCCTGTTCGGGTTAACCGTTAACCTGCAATAAAACCAGCAGTTTTGAATAAAAAAATTACCATTGCCATTGATGGTTTTTCCTCTACCGGAAAAAGTACCCTTGCAAAACAGTTAGCGCATCATTTGGGTTATGCTTATGTAGATACCGGGGCTATGTACCGTGCGGTAACATATTACGCTATGGATAAAGGCTATATTACCGATGAGCATTTTGATAAACAGGCATTGATTAATGATTTACCACTTATAAGCCTGCAATTTCTTTTTAATCCGGAAAAAGGTTTTGCCGAAATGTACATTAACGAACACAATGTTGAGAAAATGATACGCACGCTGGCAGTATCTAACAAGGTAAGCCGAGTGGCTGAAGTATCAGAAGTGCGTACCATGCTTGTAAAGCAACAGCAGCAAATGGGCGCAGGCAAAGGTGTGGTAATGGATGGCAGGGATATCGGGACTGTTGTTTTCCCCGATGCAGAGCTTAAGCTTTTTATGACAGCAAGCCCGGAAACAAGGGCAAAACGCCGCTATTTAGAGCTTCAGGAAAAAGGGGATAAGGCCAGTTATGAAGAAGTACTTAAAAACGTGCAGGAGCGCGACTATATAGATTGTAACAGGCAGGACTCGCCGCTTGTTAAGGCTGCCGATGCAGTAGAGATAGATAACTCTGAACTTAGCATAGAGGAGCAGTTTGAAAAAGTAATGCAACTGGTACAAAACGCTGTTTAACTTTAACGGCTGAATTCTTTGAATTTCAGATTTTATTAATAGTTTTACCACCGTTAATAAAATGTTAACTTAATTTTTCTTTGTATGGGCATTAAAAACCGCCTGGTTGCCATGAGCTTCTTCCAGTTCTTTGTATGGGGAGCCTGGCTTATTACTATTGGGAATTACTGGTTTAATACAAAACATTGGGATAGTACCCAGTTTGGGCTTGTTTTTGGTACTATGGGCATAGCATCTGTATTTATGCCTACTATTACAGGCATCGTAGCTGACCGATGGGTAAATGCCGAAAAATTATATGGGGTACTGCACATTTTATATGCTGTGGTACTTTTTTATATACCACAGGTTACAGATCCGGGTACTTTTGTATATGTAATGCTGGCTGCAATGTGCTGCTATATGCCTACTATAGCACTTAGTAACTCAATATCCTATACGGCGCTTAAAAACAGTAGCTATGATGTTGTTAAGGCATTTCCACCCATACGTGTTTGGGGCACAATAGGCTTTATAGTTGCTATGTGGATAACAAACCTGACAGGAAATAAAGCAAGTGCTTACCAGTTTTATATTGCCGGTATTGCGGCTGTTGTGCTTGGGTTATATTCTTTTACGCTGCCAAAATGCGAACCCCAAAATACCAAAGCCAATGCTTCATGGTTTGAAGCGCTGGGGCTTGAAGCCTTCAGGCTGTTCAGTGTATATAAAATTGCGTTGTTCTTTATCTTCTCCATGTTTTTGGGGGCAGCTTTACAGCTGACAAATGCTTATGGTGATGTTTTTCTTGACGAATTTAAATTCTTCCCTAAATATGCAGAATCTTTTGTGGTAGAATACAGTACTATTATCATGTCTATCTCCCAGGTTTCAGAAACCCTTTTCATTCTTGCAATCCCATTCTTTTTAAGGCGTTTTGGTATCAAGCAGGTTATGCTTATCAGTATGCTGGCGTGGGTACTAAGGTTTGGCTTGTTTGCTTACAGTAACCCGACAGACGGGCTGTGGATGATAATACTATCCTGCATAGTTTATGGTATGGCATTCGACTTCTTCAATATATCAGGTTCTTTATTTGTAGAAACTACTACACCTGCCAAGATACGTTCGTCGGCACAGGGGCTTTTTATGATGATGACAAACGGTTTTGGAGCGATTATAGGCAGTTTTACATCAGGGTGGATGATAGACAGGTATTTTACAAAAACGTTTACTGATGCAGCTTCATTAGCGAAATTTCTTGAAACAGAAGAAACAAATACTAAGCTTTTAGAGTTTGTAAAAGACCAGAAGATATCATTAGCAGATGATGGCACCTTCAGTAATGCTATAATGATGAAAGACTGGCATAATATATGGCTTGCATTTGCCGTTTATTCCCTTGTTATTGCCATAGCGTTTGCAATTCTATTTAAACATAAGCACGACCCAAAAGCAGTTGAGGCGGTAAGCCACTAATATAATAAGTGTTCACAAACCAAAACCCGCATTGTTTTGCGGGTTTTTTATTGCTATAAAGTATCGTTAAAGGTTTATGGTTACAGCCGGTTGAATAGTAACTTTAGTTAACCACAAATCAATAAATTATAAAACTATGAGCAAATCACTTATTGTAAACAACAACATCCGTATAGATGCACCCGTAGCCCGCGTGTGGGAGGTTTTAACCAAACCCGAATATATCCGACAGTGGGACAGCCTGCCGGAAGATTTCGGCGATTACGAAATACACCCTGCCACGGTTATAGAATGGCCCGGGTATTCTAAAATGCAGGTAGTGGAATTTGAGCTGAATAAGACACTCAGGTATTCGCTTTTTGTACCGGCATGGAATAATGAAGAAGTTACAAATGTGGGCTACACCTACAATCTCTCTGTAGATGAAAATGGCTATACATGGCTTGGAATTGAGATAGGCGATTTTGCTATCCTTACCGAGGGAGATAAATATTATGAGGAAAGCATTACCTTTGGCGAGACAGCTTCGCAAAAGATAAAACAGCTTTCGGAAGCAGGTTATCATAATACGTAATCAGGCTTTGGACATACAAATTACCAACGGAAAACTAACGGCATCTTTTAAAAATAAAGGTGCCGAACTTATATCGTTACAAGATGACAATGGCAGGGAATATATGTGGGGTGGTAATCCCGATTTTTGGGGAAAGCATTCACCCGTTTTGTTCCCTATTGTCGGAACTTTAAAAAATAATAGCTATAACTACAATGGTAAAGCCTATACGCTCAACAGGCACGGCTTTGCAAGAGATATGGTTTTTACTATTAAACAAAAAGATGATATAAGTGTTTCTTTTAGTCTGGTTTACAGTAATGAAACATTAAAGTTTTACCCTTTTAGTTTTGAATTGATTATCAGCTATAGGCTTGATGAAAATAATCTCATAGTACACTATACTATTAAAAACCATCATACAGAAGCGCCAATGCTTTTTAGTATCGGGGCACATCCGGCATTTGACCTTCCGGGTAATTTTTTAGACTACAGCCTTCATTTTGATTCAGACGAAACACTGACAGCGACACCCCTGAAAGATGACTTGCTTACCAATGGAATGAGCCGGATTACACTTCAGGAAAAGATGCTGCCATTACGCTATAGCCTTTTCGAAAATGATGCGCTTGTATTTAAGCAATTGCTGTCACGTAGTGTTTCAATCGCTTTTAAGGGCAAACCGTTTCTTAAAGTTACATATGATGATTTTCCCAGTTTAGGAATATGGACTAAACCGGGTGCACCTTTTATTTGCATAGAGCCGTGGCAGGGTTATGCAGATAATACAGATTCTAATGGCAGGCTTGAGGATAAAGAAGGTATAATAACCCTTGAAGCGGGTACAGAAGCCTCAAAATCTTTTTCTGTAGAAATCCTGAACTGATGTATATTTGTGCGCAACCTTTTGCACAATAAATCATCATTATAGAAATTATATAATTTATATGAATATCAAAAATTTACTGGCAGCATCAGTTTTATGCTTTAGTTTTTTATCCTGCAGCCTTGATGGCAACGATGATAATTGCTACATTGAAATTTATGGCGAATTTTCGGCGGTTACCGCTCCTGCAACAGCTACCGTTAACACGCCTGTAGCTATTGACACCAAAGTTAAAATAGTGAATGACTGCGGCGATTTTAAGAGGTTTTCAGAAAGTAATTCTTTCCCGAAAATTATAAAACCTGTTATTGATTACCGTGGCTGCGAATGTGTAACAAAGGCAGAAACCGTTACAGAGGTTTACACGATAACATTTGAGGAAGCCGGAGAATACCAGTTGCGTTTTCCTTCCGGTAGTGGTAACTATATTTCAAAAAATATTGTAGTAACAGAATAGTTACAGCTATTGCAGAAGTTGGCGTTATAGTTTATACAAAGCCCGTTGGCGTTTTAAACTATTGTGTGTAACTTTGCACTCCTTATGCAAAAAACGGTAAACATACTAAACAGGAAGGCCAGGTTCGAATATGAGGTGCTGGATAAATATACGGCAGGCATAGTACTGGCGGGTTCAGAAATTAAATCCATCCGTTTGGGGAAGGCTTCTATTGCCGAAAGTTTTTGTGAGTTTCATGAGGATGAGTTGTTTGCTATAAATACCAACATAGAAGAGTATGCCTACAGCAGAAATTTTAACCATTACCCTAAAAGCGAACGTAAACTGCTGCTTAATAAAAGAGAGCTTAAAGCGCTACAGAAGAGCGTACAGAACAAAGGGCTTACCATTATACCACTACGGCTGTTTACAAACGAAAAAGGCCTTGCAAAGCTTGAAATAGGGCTGTGCCGCGGTAAAAAGAACTATGATAAGCGTGAAACCATGAAAGACCGCGATGTAAAGCGCGACCTTGACCGGATTAAAAAAGCATATTAAACGCAAAAAGCTGCCCAACCGGGCAGCTTTTATTTTACAGTATATTGTTCTTACTATTTCCTGCTGAAAGGGGGCAACAGCTTGCTCTTAACTTCGCCAAAGCCTATGCGAACATTGTTGTTTTTGCAATAGCCGCGCATAATAACCGTATCGCCGTCATTTATAAACTTGCGTTCTGTACCGTCATTAAGCTTTATAGGGTTCTTACCGCCCCATGTAAGCTCAAGCATAGAGCCAAAACTGTCAGGCGTAGGGCCGGATATTGTTCCGCTGCCCATAAGGTCACCGCTGTTAACGCGGCACCCGTTTACCGTGTGGTGGGCAAGCTGCTGCGCCATACTCCAGTACATGTACTTAAAGTTAGAATTACAAATAACATTTTCATTGCCGTCTTCAGGCTGTAAAGCTACCTGCAGGTTAATATCAAATGCATGCTCGCCTTCATGCTTCAGGTAATCCATAGGCTCAGGGCTTTGTTCAGGCCCTTTGGTACGGAAAGGTTCCAGAGCATCAAGGGTAACAATCCATGGTGACATAGATGATGCAAAGTTCTTGGCAAGAAATGGCCCAAGCGGCACATATTCCCATTTCTGGATATCGCGTGCACTCCAGTCGTTAAACAGCACCATACCAAAAATATGGTCTTCTGCTTCCTCAACAGGAATAGGCTCGCCCATTATATTCGCATCAGTAGTTATAAAAGCCATTTCCAGCTCAAAATCTACAAGTTTAGAAGGCCCGAACACTGGTGTCTCATTACCCGGTGGCAGCGTTTGCCCCTGCGGGCGGTGAATTGGTATTCCCGATGGTACTATGGTAGAAGACCTGCCATGGTAACCAACCGGTATATGCAGCCAGTTAGGCAGTAGTGCATTTTCAGGGTCACGGAACATTTTACCTACATTGGTAGCATGTTCCCTGCTCGAATAAAAATCGGTATAATCGCCAATAAGCACCGGCAACTGCATTTCTACATCTTCTATATTAAAAATGATAGTTTCCCTGTGCTTCTCATTATCCCTTAACTCAGGGTTGTTGCTGTCAAAAATTTCAGCAATACGGTTCCTAACCAGCCTCCATGTTTTTTTTCCGTCAGATATAAAGTCGTTAAGCGTGTCCTGCATAAACATATCATCGGTAAGCTCTATACCTTCAAAATAGTTTAGCTGTTGCAGGGCGCCAAGGTCTATGGCATAGTTTCCTATGCGCGTACCAATGGTTACTACGTCATCTTTAGTGATAAAAACACCAAAAGGAATATTCTGTATCGGGAAGTCGCTGTCCTGGGGTACATCCAGCCAGGATTTTCTGGATGGGTCGTTTGCTCTTAGTGGCATCTTTTATTTGTTGTTTGTTGTTTTACTGATTTGTCAAATATACTTTTACGAATGGTTTTACCAAACCTTTTTTTTATTTTTGACAGCAAATTAACGAAAAATTATAAAATGCAACGCGACGAACAAATTTTTGACCTGATACTTGAAGAACAGGACAGGCAAATTCACGGACTGGAACTTATTGCGTCAGAAAATTTTGTAAGCGACCAGGTTATGGAAGCTGCAGGTTCTGTACTTACAAATAAATATGCCGAGGGTTATCCCGGCAAGAGGTACTATGGCGGTTGTGAAGTAGTAGATGTAATTGAGCAGATAGCCATAGACAGGGCTAAGGCACTTTTTGGCGCCGAATATGCAAACGTACAGCCGCACTCTGGCTCTCAGGCTAACACGGCGGTATATGCTGCATGCCTTAAGCCCGGTGATAAAATTTTAGGCTTCGACCTTTCACACGGAGGGCATTTAACACACGGTTCTCCTGTAAACTTTTCGGGTAAGCTTTACCAGACTTCATTTTATGGAGTGGAGAAAGAAACAGGAATGCTTAACTATGATAAAATTCAGGAAACAGCAGAGCGCGAAAAACCAAAAATGATAATTGCCGGAGCATCTGCTTATTCACGCGATATTGACTTTAAGCGTTTTCGTGAAATTGCCGACAGCGTTGGCGCTTTGCTACTTGCCGATATTTCGCACCCTGCCGGGCTTATAGCAAAGGGTTTGCTTAACGACCCTGTGCCGCACTGCCACATAATAACCACTACCACACACAAAACACTAAGGGGCCCGAGGGGAGGTATGATACTTATGGGCAAAGATTTTGAAAACCCGTTTGGTATTACAACGCCTAAAGGAGAAATCAGGATGATGTCTTCGTTACTTGATGGCGCTGTGTTCCCGGGTAACCAGGGCGGGCCGCTTGAGCATATCATCGCAGCTAAGGCAGTAGCGTTTGGCGAGGCATTGCAGGATGAATTTTTCCGTTATGCCATGCAGGTACAAAAAAATGCTAAGGCTATGGCAGAGGCATTTGTTAAGCGAGGCTATGATATAATATCGGGCGGAACGGATAACCACATGATGCTTATCGATTTAAGGAACAAAGGCATTTCCGGTAAAGAAGCTGAAAATGCACTTGTAAAAGCAGAAATTACAGTTAATAAGAATATGGTTCCGTTTGATGATAAGTCGCCGTTTGTAACATCAGGTATCCGTGTGGGTACTGCCGCAATTACCACACGCGGGTTAATGGAAGCTGATATGGAAACTATTGTTAGCTTTATCGACCGAGTTATAACCGACCACACTAACGAAGAGGTGCTTGAAGCAGTAGCCGATGAGGTAAACGAAATGATGAGCGAAAGGCCCATTTTTGTCTGGTAATAAATAATTAAAATATATATAAAGCGGTTTAAGTATTTTCTTAAGCCGCTATTTTTATTTGCTTCATTTTCAGGTAAGAAAAAATATTGCATATTTGTATTTTAAATAATCCTGTAAATGAAACCCCTTGTAGTGCTGCTTGGCTTTTTTATTGCAGCGTCTGTACTTTTTAAATTAGCATCAGGTAGCTGGCATACTACCGTAACGGGTAATTATGCCCTTAGCATTATGTTGCTTTTTACGGCAATAGGGCATGTTAAATATACCTATGGCATGGCAATGATGCTGCCCCGGTTAATTCCTTTTAAAAAGGCGGTAATATACACAACCGGCATTTTAGAAATAGTACTTGCGATGGGTTTTTTATTTCCGGAATACAGGCTGCTTGCTGGTATTGTGTTTGTAATTTTCCTGATATTGGCATTACCTGCCAATATACGTTCGGCATTTCTGCACATAAATTATGAAACCGGTGCTCAGGATGGCCGCGGCCCTGCATACCTTTGGTTCAGGGTTCCTATGCAGCTTTTCCTGCTGTTGTGGGTGTTTTATTTTGCTATTCGAGACCACTTCCCAAAATGTTTTTATTCAGAGGATAACTAAGAACATAATTTTAACTCAAAATTTATGTTTTGTTCTTTAGTACATACGTTCAATATGTAGTAAATTTAACGCTATGGACAGAAGGACAGGAAAAGGATTTATATTCAGCAGCTATAAGGCGCCAGATGTTTCGCCTTTTGATAAGCTGTTCGAAATTTTCACAGAGCTTATAACCCATACTTCGGGCGATCTTGATGAGGCGCTGGACTGGTTGCGTCAACTCGATGATGAGTATAAGCTAACCGATGAAAATTACACTATAGATGATTTTATAGAAGACCTGAAGAAAAGAGGCTACATTAGGAATGAAACAAAAGAGGATGGCAGCGGCGGGCTAAAAATTACCGCTAAAACAGAAAGGAACATTCGCCAGCATGCACTAAAGCAGATATTCGGCAACCTGAATAAAAGCGGATCGGGCAACCACAAAACCAAATATTCAGGAGCGGGCGACGAACACACAGGCGAATACAGGGAGTATCGCTTTGGTGACGGACTGGAACGCATATCGCTTACCGAAAGCCTTAAAAACGCGCAGATAAATAATGGTGTAGGTAGTTTTCGGTTAACCGAAGACGACCTTGTTGTAGAAGATGCACAATATAAAGCCCAGATGAGCACCGTGCTGATGATAGATATTAGCCACAGCATGATATTGTATGGAGAAGACCGTATAACGCCAGCTAAAAAAGTGGCTATGGCACTGGCAGAACTTATAACAACCCGCTACCCTAAAGATACTATTGATATTATTGTGTTTGGTAACGATGCATGGCCCATAGCCATAAAAGACCTGCCTTACCTGCAGGTTGGTCCTTACCATACCAACACCGTTGCAGGGCTGTCGCTTGCTATGGATATTTTGCGCCGCAAGCGTAACACCAATAAGCAGATTTTCATGATAACAGACGGCAAGCCAAGCTGCATCCGCGAAAGCGACGGAAGGTATTATATGAACAGTTACGGGCTGGATGATTATATAGTAGAAAAATGCTATAACATGGCAGCACAGGCACGCAAGCTGCGCATACCCATTACGACCTTTATGATTGCAACCGACCCTTACCTGCAACAGTTTGTGAGCCATTTTACAGAGGCTAATCAGGGCAAAGCTTTTTATACAGGACTTAAAGGATTGGGTGAAATGATTTTTGAAGATTATGAAACCAACCGTAAAAAAAGGGTAAAGTAACAACAGGCAGTGCATGAATGCAGCTAACTTTTTTGTAATTATTGTTATTGGTATAGTTGCTTTTTTATTCATACAAACCAGCTATAGCCAAAGCATTAAAGAGAAGAGGAGAAAATTGGGTGAATTACTGCCCAACCAAAAAGCTGACAGGCCTTTTAATTTTGGAGAAGAAATGGTTTGGCTTGCCGTGAGGGCAGACAGCAGCGAAGGCGTGGCTGAAGAGTTGGGCTTAACAGGCAGGGTGCGCTCCGGGTGGTTAAATGCAATGCATTATGTATTTGAAGGCGGTGCTGTTTTTGTTACTCCGGCATTTGAGAATTGGGTTTTGGTTGTAGGGATAGATTTACCTACAAGTAATTCCAAAACTGAAATTAATAAGATAAAATTATTAATAGACAGGTTAAGTAAACAATTTGGGGAATCACAGTTTTACGGCACTTATAAAAGTTGCTACACATTCGCAAAGTCAGTTGATGGGGAAGTAGTGCGTTTGTATTCGCATAACTCGAATAATTATGATTTTCATGATACAGGAGAACCTGTTGCCGAAGAGGCCGGAATGAATTTTCCGAAAATTAAGCCGTGGCAGATTGATGAGGAAGACCAGGAGTATTGGGAGAGAAATAACGTTACATTCCCCAATAAAGATATAATACTGCAAATAGCAGGAAAATGGAGCATTAACCCTGCACAACTAAGAAAGAATTATAAAGAAAAGAGTACAGGCATTTTAGGTATTTTAAAAGCATAACAAAAAATGGATTATACTAAGATTAACACATTAGGAGAACTTAAGAACAGCGGATATAAAAGCCGAACCATAAAAGATGAATTGCGCGACAACCTGCGCAGCAAAATAGCAAAAGGAGAAAATGTTTTTGAAGGGGTATGGGGTTTTGAAAATACCGTTATACCCGAATTGGAGCGTGCCATACTATCGCGCCACAACATAAACCTTTTGGGGCTTAGGGGGCAGGCTAAAACAAGGCTGGCACGCCTTATGGTAAACCTGCTGGATGAATGGATACCCGTGGTGGAAGGCTCTGAAATTAATGACGACCCGCTTAACCCTGTATCACGCTATGCAAAAGAGCTGATAGCAGAAAAGGGTGATGCAACTCCTGTAAGCTGGATGCACCGCAGCGAACGTTTTTATGAAAAGCTGGCGACACCGGATGTAACCGTTGCTGACCTGATAGGTGATATTGACCCGATAAAAGCAGCTAACCTTAAATTGTCGTATGCTGATGACAGGGTAATACACTACGGAATGGTGCCACGTGCCAACCGTTCTATTTTTGTAATAAATGAGCTGCCCGATTTGCAGGCGCGCATACAGGTTGCGTTATTCAATATATTGCAGGAGGGCGATATACAAATCCGTGGGTTTAAGGTGCGCCTTTCGCTGGATATAAAGTTTGTGTTTACTGCAAACCCCGAAGACTATACCAACAGGGGTAGTATTGTTACACCGCTTAAAGACCGTATCGGTTCCCAGATATTAACACATTATCCTGAATCTGTAGCTGTGGCAAGAACGATAACCGAGCAGGAAGCACGCCTTGACGCAAGGCAGAGCGAATCGGTTTACGTGCCCTCGCTGGCTAAAGATTTACTGGAGCAGGTTGGTTTTGAAGCCCGTAACAGCGAATATATAGATTATAAAAGCGGTGTGAGCGCCCGTATGAGCATAACGGCTTATGAGAACCTGCTTAGTACAGCCGAACGCCGCGCACTAAAAAATGGTGAGCAACAAACTACTGTAAGACTGTCTGATTTTACTGGTATAATACCTGCCGTAACAGGCAAAGTAGAGCTTGTATATGAAGGCGAGCAGGAGGGGGCTGCAGCTGTTGCCGAGCATCTTATCGGCAATGCCGTAAAAACGCTTTTTGCTGAATATTTCCCTAAAATTGAAAAGCTGGAAAGGCAAAACGATAAAAGTCCGTATCAGGAAGTGGTGGACTGGTTTTTTAATGAAAGCAGCTTTGAGCTTACAGATGAGGCTACAGATGCCGAATACAGAAAAAAGCTGGACAGCATCATTCCACTTAAGCAGCTACAGTTGAAATATGTGCCGGATATTACTGAAGAAGATAAATATTTCCTGAAAGAATTTATTTTGTGGGGGCTTGCAGAAAACAATAAACTCAGTAAAGACCGTTTCATGCAGGGTTATGAGTTTAAAGATATATATGGCAGCTACATAAGCAAGAATTTGTAGTAGTATCTCAACGGTAATTTAGCATAACTTTAAAATAATTTGCTTTTGTGTTTTGTAACTTGTAGTAAATTGATTATCAAAAACCAACAAGCAATATTATGAAAAATGCATTTTACTGTTTTATCTTGTTTTTAATGATGGGTACAATAGCGCAGGCGCAGTCTTTTGGGGCGGCCGGCGTTGAGGTTGAAGGTGTCTTTGACATGAACAAAGCCGTTTATTATGACTGGCTGAGGATGGGCGACACAAGGCAGGTTACCATGAAGTTTCCGCAGACTGCCAAAGGCGCAGAGGATGCGCTTAAAATAGCAGAACAGATGCTGGTAAAGAACGAACGCTCTATCAACCAGCCCGACCAGTATAAAAGTGTTGAGATGGTTGATACCAAAAGCGACCAGCCTGCCGCATTGCATAATGCCATACAGGACGGTAAGCGTAAAGTAAACCTGGTTTGGTATGCTGCCGATGGCTCTGCACTGCACTTGTTTTTAGGCCCTTACAGTTATGAAATAAATATCTATAATGCCTTTAAAATACGATAATTATAAAGGGTCTGTCTCAAAAGTGTCATTCTGAACGAAGCGATAGCGAGGTAAAGGATCTTAAATGGTTAAATCGTTAAGATTCCTTCTATCGGTGGAATGACAAAATGCTGGTAAAGCACTTTTGAGACAGCCTCTTTTTTTATTGTTTATCTTTAAAATTGCCATTACGGCTACAGTTTTTTATCTTTGCCGTTATCACAAATGTTGTTAAGGCTTCGCCTTCAGCTCTATAACGGGCTGTCCTACTGTAAAATTCATTTACAGAAAACATTTATATCGGCAAACCACGAGGGTTTGTACCATCATCTTAAACCTGATAGCTGTAATGGAAATCCATTTTATCGACCTTACTATTTTTGTTGTTTATCTTGTAATCATGCTGGGCATTGGCTTCTACTTTATGAAGCGAAATAAATCTGAAGAAGATTACTATGTTGGCGGGCGCAGTATGTCGGCAGGGCATATAGGGCTTTCGGTAGTAGCAACAGATGTTGGCGGTGGCTTTTCAATAGGTTTGGGTGGGCTTGGCTTTATGATGGGCCTCTCCGGCAGTTGGATGCTCTTTACAGGACTATTGGGCGCGTGGTTAAGCGCTGTGCTACTGATACCTAAAGTTTATCCTGTTGCGGTAAAACATAACTTCCTCACATTTCCGCAGTCACTGGCTTTTCATTACAATAAAAAAGTAGCCCTTGTTGCCGGTATCATCTCACTTATCGGATACATAGGTTTTACCAGCTCGCAGATACTTGCAGGCGCTAAGCTGGCTTCGGCTACATTTCCTTCCGTTTCCATTACCGATGCTATCCTTATAATGGGTGTTATAGCCATAGTATATACAGCCATTGGTGGTATAAAAGCCGTTATATATACAGATACCATACAATGGATAATACTTATGGCAGGGCTTATTGGTATAGGCATACCCTTAGGTTACATGAATATAGGCGGATGGGAAGCCATAAGCGCAACATTGCCTGATAGCTTTATGTCGTTGACGGAGGTTACCTTTGTACAATTTTTTAACTGGCTGATAACCATTGTGCCCATCTGGTTTGTAGGGATGACACTGTACCAGCGCATATATGCCTGCCGCGATGAGAAGACAGCCAAGAAAGCCTGGCGCATAGCAGGGTTGTTTGAGTGGCCTGTAATGGCGTTTATGGGTATTGCGCTTGGGCTTTTTGCAAGGGTAGGCTATGAGCAGGGCATGTTTACTAATATAGGTTTTGCACCCGGCACCGGGCTTGATGCAGAGCTTGGCCTGCCGTTATTCTTAAGGAGCATTTTGCCTGTAGGGCTTATGGGGTTAATGCTTTCAGCTTATTTTTCTGCAATTATGTCAACCGCCGATAGCTGCCTGATGGCTGCCTCGGGCAATTTTTCTACTGATATCCTTTCCTACTTCAAAAAGGTAAAGAAATACAACACCATAAAGAATTCTCAGGTAATTACCCTTATTATTGGTGTAGTTGCTGTTTTGCTTGCTACGCACATGCAAAATGTGTTAGAGCTTATGCTGTATTCTTATGCTTTTATGGTATCGGGGTTACTGGTTCCTGTTATAGGGACATTAATGCTTAAAAGGCCTTCTGCGAAGGCGGCAATGGCAGCTATGATATCGGGTGGTTTAACCACGTTAACCCTTATCTTAATGCAGGTTAAACTGCCTTTTGGGCTTGATGCCAACTTTTTTGGTATAGCTGTTTCTGCAATGGCATTTGCACTTTTTCAGTCAGCTTCAAATAAAAATAGAGTAACAGCATAATACTATTATAAATATTTAATATGTATAAGTATATAAATAAAGAAGCCTGCTTTAAGCAGGCTTCTTTATTCTGTTAACCGTTTTTGGTTGTAAACGAATTGATGTTTTCACGCCAGTAATCTATCATAGTACGAATCCTCTCTTTGTAGCTGTTGTAATCGCTGCCTTTGTGGATGTATCCCTGTATAGATAGCTTGTTGGCTTCTTTTATAGAATGTTCGTCTTGGGCATTAGAGATAAAAATATAAGGTATATCCTTATCCATAAAAAGTTCCTCATTCAGTATAATATTCCTTAATTCAAAGCCGCCCAGCTTGGGCATATTTATATCCGAAATAACTACAAAAGGCTCAATTTCGGGCCTTCTCAGGTACTCCAGTGCTTCAGTACTGTCAGCAAAAAAAATAATGTTGTTTTTGTAACCCAGGTCACGAAATATCTCCTGTAGTATTTCCCTGTCATCCTCATCGTCTTCAATAACCAGTATATCCCTGTGTCTTTTCATGTGTGGCGTTTAATTTATTATGCATAAATATAAATTTTTTCTCAAAAGTCATTTATAGTTTTTCACATATTTTTATCACTTTTTTACATACCTGTTGTAAGAACAATAAACTGCTGTTCTTATTATAGTTGTTTATCAGTCAGTATAGTAAGGTGATTTAAATTGATAAAAGCTATACTTTTTTAAGCTTTTCGATATTCGTAAGAATAATTTTCTTTCCGCTAAGCTCTATCAGTCCGCTCTTATTGAACTCAGAAAGCAACCTTATGCAGCTTTCGGTGGCAGTGCCAATCATACCTGCAAGCTCCTCTCTTGATAGTTTTACTTTCAGGCTCTTGTCTTCGTTAATGCCAAAGGTGTCGTGCAGGTAAATGAGTGTTTCTGCAAGCCTTTGCTTAACCGATTTCTGCGCCATGGCAACCAGGTGATCATCGGCTTCCTTAAGGTCACCGCAAATGGTGCGCATTACGTTCATCGAAAAGCTGTTATTTTCATTAAAGAACTTCATTACCTCTGTTTTGGGTATAAAGCATACCTGCATGTCTTCAAGCGCAACGGCACTAAGGTTTACAGGCTCTTCGCTAATCATGCTGCGCTGCCCCAGCAGTTCGCCTTTGGTTATCAGCTTAACAATCTGTTCATTGCCATTAGGGCTAAGTTTTGTCATTTTACAGACGCCGTCTTTAATACAAAAAATGCCCTGTACATTTTCGCCTTCGGTAAAAATGGGTTCGCCCTTTTTTATGGTATAGGAAGATTTGCAGTCTGCGAGCCGTAACAGCTCTTCTTTCTTAAGTGCTTTCAGGGAGCTGAACTCTCTCACTATACATTGTTCACATTTACTCATATGTTCAGTGCTCCTTGTTAAGATTGTGTTAACTCAACAAAGATAAGAATTACTCCCACATGACAAAAATCATATTTTAATATTTAACGCTGCCGCACTTTTGTATCAGGTATTTAGAGCAGATAATCATGGATAATAAAAATTGTTTCCATTGCGGGTTGCATATTGTTGCAGGCCAGGAAATTGCATTTAATGAAAAAGAGTTTTGCTGTAGCGGCTGCAAAACCGTTTATGAGATATTCAGCAGTAACGGGCTTGATTGTTACTACGATTTTGAAAATGCTCCAGGAGCAACACCGCAGGATATTAAGGGTAAATATGACTTTTTAGATAACGATGCTATAGTTGCAAAGCTACTTGATTTTAAAGAAGAGGCAACCCAAATAGTATCTTTATACATTCCGCACATACATTGCAGTTCCTGCATCTGGATACTGGAGAACCTCAACAGGTTAAACCCCGGTATCAGCAGCTCTCAGGTTAACTTTCCGGAGAAAAAAGTTCGGGTTGTGTTTAATCCTGAAATAGTAACCTTAAAAGAAGTAGTGCTTTTGCTGAGTTCTATAGGCTATGAACCTTACATAAGCCTCGAGAATTATGAGGGAACTAAAAAAGGCATCAGCAGGGAGCTGACCTATAAATTGGGAGTTGCCTTTTTTTGCTTTGGCAATGTCATGCTGCTTTCTTTTCCCGAATATTTTGATGTAGATGAGTTTTGGCTTGAGCAGTATAAAGATTTTTTCCGCTGGCTCATTTTTGCCCTTGCGCTGCCTTCATTTCTTTATGCGGCAAGCGGTTATTATGTTTCTGCATATAAAAGCATCCGGGCAGGCATGCTTAATATAGATGTACCAATAGCCTTGGGGCTGGTGGTAATGTTTATAAGGAGCACGGTAGATATTGTTTTTAACCTGGGGCAGGGTTTTTTTGACAGCCTTACCGGCCTTGTTTTCTTCATGCTGCTGGGCAGGCTCTTTCAACAGAAAACATACAACTTCCTTTCGTTTGAACGTGATTTCAGGTCTTATTTTCCCATAGCCGTAACAAAAATAGCAGGCAATCAGGAAATTTCTGTTCCGGTTTATGATGTGGCGGCAGGCGACAGGCTGCTTATCCGCAACCAGGAACTTATACCGGTAGATGGTATTTTAATGAATGCCGAGACCGAAATTGACTACAGCTTTGTAACCGGAGAGGCCATACCAATAAAGAAAAGATCGGGCGATAAGGTTTTTGCCGGCGGCAGGCAGCTCGGCCAGGTGGCAGAGATAGAGGTACTCAGTTCAGTATCGCAAAGCTACCTTACCCAGCTATGGAGTAATGATGTTTTTACCAAAAAAGAAAAGCAGGGCTACAAAACCCTTACCGATACCATAAGCCGTTATTTTACACCTGCATTGCTTGCGCTTGCCGTTGCCGTTTTCCTGTTCTGGGTTTTTAAAAATGTAACTACTGCATTTAATGTGTTTACGGCTGTGCTTATTGTGGCGTGCCCTTGTGCGCTGGCACTGAGCGCGCCATTTACCTTGGGTAATGTATTGCGCATTATGGGGCGGCAAAAGCTGTACCTTAAAAACGCAACGGTTATAGAGCAAATGGCTAAGATAAATACCATAGTATTCGATAAAACAGGTACTATAACCACCAATAAGAAATCGGCTACTGTTTATGAGGGCGAAACCCTGACAGATGCCGAAACGGCTGCCCTTAAAAATGTGCTGCGCGGCTCTAACCACCCGTTAAGCAGGCGGCTGTATGACTTCTTGCCTGTATATACTGTAGCGCCCGTTCAGGATTTTCAAGAACTTACGGGCAAAGGTGTACTGGGCAGGGCAGGGGTGCTTTTAATTCATGCAGGCTCTGCGGCATTTGTGGGTAAAGATGAGGCAGGCACACTTCAAACTAATGTTCACATAGCAGTAAACGGCAGCTATAAAGGCAAGTTTGTATTTGATAATTGTTACCGAAACGGCCTCAGCTCCCTTTTTCAGCTACTTGGCAAAAACTATGAACTTAAGATACTTTCAGGCGATAATGAGGGTGAGCGCGAAGCTTTGCAAGCGTTACTGCCGGGCGGTACCGAGTTGATTTTTAACCAAAAGCCGGAGCAGAAGCTTGCTTTTATAGAACAACTGCAACAGCAGGGCAAAAATATTATGATGATTGGCGACGGGCTTAATGATGCCGGGGCGCTGGCACAAAGCAACGTAGGCATATCCATATCAGAAAATGTAAATGTATTCTCTCCCGCCTGCGATGGCATACTGGATGCCGGGCAGTTCAGCCGCATCGCTTACTTTATGAATTATGCAAAAAATGCGGTAAAAACCATAAAAATGAGTTTTGCGCTTTCGCTGTTGTATAACGCAGTGGGGTTGTCTTTTGCCGTTGCAGGCAAGCTTAGCCCGCTGGCAGCAGCCATTATTATGCCGCTTAGTACCGTTACCATAGTAAGCTTTGTAACCATAACTACAAATTACTATGCAAAAAAAGGCAAATAACCCCTTTAAAAAACGGAAGTATGACAAATATCATATTTTTTGGGTAGCGGGGACAGTAGCTTTGTTAACATAAAATTAAGAAGGTATGAGTGTAATCTATTTATTAATCTCCATCAGTATAGTGGTTGCTGTGGCTTTCTTTTTCGCCTTTGTAAAGGCGGTTAAGAGCGGACAGTATGACGACGATTATACACCCTCCGTCAGGATGCTTTTTGACGACGAGTTACAAAAAAACAAATCCAAAACGAAAATCAAATAACAGTAATTATTATGGAAGTGCAACAATTTTATTATGACAATAAAATAGTTAAGAAGTTCCTCTATGCCACAATAGTATTTGGTGTTGTGGGGATGCTTGTAGGTTTATTGATCGCTTCGATGTATATGTTCCCGAACTTAACCGACGGGATATCTTGGCTAAGTTATGGCAGGCTAAGGCCGCTGCACACAAACGCAGTTATTTTTGCCTTTGTGGGTAATGCCATTTTTGCAGGGGTTTACTACTCATTACAAAGATTGCTAAAAGCCCGTATGTACAGTAACTTTTTAAGCAACGTAAACTTTTGGGGCTGGCAGCTTATTATAGTAGCCGCAGCAATATCATTACCGTTAGGCTACACCACATCTAAAGAATATGCCGAGTTGGAATGGCCTATAGATATCGCTATTGCACTGGTTTGGGTAGCATTTGGTATCAACATGATAGGTACAATACTAAAAAGGCGCGAACGGCACCTGTATGTAGCCATTTGGTTTTACCTGGCTACATTTGTTACCGTTGCGGTACTGCATATTTTTAACAGCTTGGAACTGCCTGTAAACGGCATGAAGAGTTACTCTGTATATGCAGGCGTGCAGGATGCGCTTGTGCAATGGTGGTACGGGCACAATGCTGTGGCATTTTTCCTTACTACGCCATTTTTAGGGCTTATGTATTACTACCTGCCCAAAGCTGCCAACAGGCCTGTTTACAGCTACAGGCTGTCAATCATTCATTTTTGGTCTTTAATATTCATCTATATATGGGCAGGCCCGCACCACCTGTTGTATTCTGCCTTGCCCGACTGGGCACAAAACCTGGGTGTGGTGTTTTCTGTAATGCTTATTGCGCCAAGCTGGGGCGGTATGATAAACGGTTTGCTTACCCTGCGTGGTGCATGGGATAAAGTAAGGGTAGACCCTGTACTTAAATTTTTTGTGGTAGCCGTTACCGGCTATGGTATGGCCACTTTTGAAGGCCCTATGCTTTCGCTTAAAAACGTGAACTCTATTGCCCACTTTACCGACTGGATCGTGGCACACGTGCACGTGGGCGCACTGGCATGGAACGGTTTTTTAACCTTTGGTATGATATACTGGCTGATACCACGTATGACAAAAACCTCACTATACTCTGTTAAACTGGCTAACTTCCATTTCTGGATAGGTACACTGGGTATTATACTATATGCGCTGCCAATGTATGTGGCAGGCTTTACACAGGCCTCTATGTGGAAACAGTTTAACCCTGATGGCTCGCTGGTTTATGGTAACTTCCTTGAAACAGTGAAACAGATAATGCCGATGTACTGGATGAGGGCCATAGGCGGTACGCTGTTCGTGATAGGTTTACTGGTACTGGTGTATAACATCATCATGACGGTAAGGCAGGGGCAGCCCATAGAAGATGAGCTGGCTGAAGCACCTGCACTTCAAAAAATTGCAGGCCGCAGGCTTAAAGGGGAGAAATTCCACCCGTGGCTTGAGAGGAAACCAATACAGCTTACCATACTGGCAACGGTTGCTATACTTATAGGCGGTATCATTCAGATTGTGCCTACCATTATGGTAAAATCCAACATACCAACCATATCAACAGTAAAACCTTATACGCCGCTGGAGTTGGAAGGCCGCGACCTGTATATACGCGAAGGTTGTGTGGGCTGCCACTCTCAAATGATACGCCCTTTCAGGAGCGAGGTAGAGCGCTATGGCGAGTATTCAAAATCAGGAGAATATGTGTATGACCACCCGTTCCTTTGGGGTTCTAAACGAACCGGGCCCGACCTTATGAGGGTAGGTGGCAAGTACAGCGACAACTGGCACTTTAACCACATGTGGGACCCGCAAAGTACATCGGCAGGTTCTATAATGCCGGGCTATAAATGGCTGTTTGATAACAAGAAAATGGATTACAGCCAAATAGAAAAGAAAATGGAAGTAATGGTAAAGCTGGGTGTGCCTTATACAGAGCAGGATATAGCCAATGCACAAAAATCTATAGCGGCGCAGTCAGCTAAAATAGAGCAAAACCTGCACAGCGACCCGGATTTCGTGAAAAGTTATGAAGAAAGCCGCAAGGCTGCCCAAACAAGGGGCGAGGAGTTTGTTGCCATGAAAGACAGGGAAATTACAGCCCTTATTGCTTACCTGCAACGCCTGGGTATTGATATTAAAATAAAAAATACCAACAGCGCAACCGCTGATAACACTAAATAATTAGCCATGCTGAAGTTTGTAAAACATAATATGGAGTCAATCTCAGGAGTTGAGGTTTACCCGATACTGTCACTGCTTATATTCTTTTTCTTTTTTGTGGGGCTGTACACCTGGGTATATACCTACAGGAAAGAA
The DNA here is from genome assembly GCF_024305175.1 of Flavobacterium sp. GTDB lineage: Bacteria > Bacteroidota > Bacteroidia > Flavobacteriales > Flavobacteriaceae > Flavobacterium. The sequence goes on along the minus strand of NZ_JAMWYY010000023.1, from coordinate 16,316 downwards.
AAGATAAGTGAAATGAGCCAACTGCCTTTTTCTGATGAAGAAGGCAGTAATAACCAATCGTTTAACAGTTAACTATCAGTATCATGAAAAAATTAATTCCGGTATATGTAAGGGTCCCCGTTTTGTTTGCCCTTGTATTTATGGCATTAGAATATTTTATAGACTCAGGCGACAGGCCGGCCTTTCTTAAATATCCAATGGTTTCGGTATTCCTGTTTGTATTCCTGTTCCTGCAGATAGCCATAGAAATTGTAATAAGCGCTATTGATAAAGTAACCTATGCCATGCTTACCGAAGAGCAGAAGCAAAAGCTGGCAGAGGCCGAAGCGATTGGTATTACAGAGAGTGCCTGGTATAAAAAACTGAAAGGCTTTTTTGGCAAAAGTGCACCTGTTGAAGATGAAAGCGCCGTTATGCTGGATCATAATTATGACGGAATAAAGGAACTCGACAATGTATTGCCGCCTTGGTGGGTGTATCTTTTTTACGGAACCGTTTTATTTGGTGTGGTATACCTGGTGCGTTTTCATATAGTGGGCGATTACAACCAGAAGGAAGAATTTGAGCAGGAAATGGCAGAGGCAAAACTTGCTGTAGAAGAATATAAAAAGACTGCTAAAGACCTGATAGATGCCGAAACGGTAACATTACTTACGGATGCAGGCGAGCTTGCACAGGGCAAAACCATATTTGAAGCCAACTGTGCAGCCTGCCACCGTGCAGATGGCGGGGGCACCATAGGCCCCAATCTTACGGATGAATATTGGATTCTGGGCGGCGGCATTAAAAACGTATTCCACACAATTACAGAGGGTGGACGTGACGGTAAAGGTATGGTGGCATGGAAAGGCACACTAAAACCAAGCGAAATTCAGATTGTGGCCAGTTATATACTTTCATTGGAGGGAACCAACCCGGCTGATGCTAAAGCGCCGGACGGAGATATCTGGAAAGAAGAAGGCACACCTGCCAAAGAAGGTAATGCTGCCCCGGCAGCACCCGAAAAAACGGAAAAAGGGCCCGATGTAGCCCTTAACTAAAAATGATTTAAAATGTCAGTACAATTGGATGAAGACTTTCGTGACCGCATTGCAACGATAGATGATGAAGGGAAAAGGTCGTGGATATATCCTAAAAAGCCATCAGGAAGGCTTTATAATTACAGGAAAGTTGTCAGCTACTTTCTGTTAGCCTTCCTGTTTTTAGCCCCCTTCATTAAAATAAACGGCAACCAGTTCCTTATGTTTAACGTGCTGGAACGCAGGTTCAATATATTTGGCTTCCCGTTCTGGCCACAGGATTTTCACTTGTTTGTTATTTCAATGATAATAGGGGTGGTATTCGTGGCACTTTTTACGGTTGCATTCGGGCGTCTTTTTTGTGGTTGGGTTTGTCCGCAAACTATTTTCCTCGAAATGGTTTTCCGGAGGATAGAATACTGGATAGACGGCGACAGGAATGCTCAGATTAAGCTCGCCAAAATGGAGTGGAATGCCGGGAAGATTAAAAAAAGGGTTTTAAAATGGAGCATCTTCTTTATCATATCATTTGCCATAGCCAATGTTTTCCTTGCTTACCTGGCGGGCAGCGAAAGGGTTATCCAAATGGTGGAAGACGGCCCGGCAAATCATCTGGGTAATTTTATTGCACTGCTCATTTTTACAGCAGTATTCTACTTTGTGTTTGCGTGGTTCAGGGAGCAGGTGTGTATTATAGCATGCCCATACGGCAGGCTGCAGGGCGTTTTGCTCGATAACAAATCGATTATAGTAGCTTATGACCATGTTAGGGGCGAAGGGGAAAGCGGCAGGGGCAAGGTTGTTAAGAATGAAGACCGCAAGGCTGCCGGTAAAGGCGATTGTATAGATTGTAAACTTTGTGTGGCTGTTTGCCCCACCGGCATCGATATAAGGAACGGTACCCAACTGGAATGTACCAACTGTACCGCCTGTATAGACGAGTGCAATTCGGTAATGGATAAAGTAGGGCTGCCTAAAAACCTTATCCGCTATGCCAGCGAAGATGAAATTACCAAAAAAGAAAAGTTTGTTTTTACGGCAAGGATGAAAGGATATGTTGCTGTGCTTGCCATATTACTGAGTGTGTTTACAGGTATGCTGTTTTTGCGTAATGATGTAGAGGCTTCGGTGCTGAGGTTGCCCGGGCAGCTTTACCAGCACAAAGGCGAAAATATCAGTAATGTGTTTACTTACAAAATTGTAAATAAAACAACAAAGGAGTTTGATAATGTCCATTTTAAGCTTGTAAAGCCACAGGGCATTGTAAAACTGGTAGGTAATGCAACATTTAAGGTACCTAAAGAAGGTATGGCACAGGGCACTATGTTTATAGAAATTAATCCTGCGTTTTTAAAAGGCGATAAAACCAAAATTACGCTTGAGGTGTATAACGGCGACCGCCTGATTGAAACAGAGACTACCAATTTTTTAGGCCCCCGCACATTTAACTAAAAACAAAAAGCATCATGAAAATGAAAATAAACTGGGGAACAGGTATAGTATTAGCCTTCATCTTTTTTATGGGGTTTATACTCTTCTTTGTCATAAAAGTACAGTCAGACAGCAGTTATGACAATGAACTGGTGGTGGAAGATTATTACAAGCAGGAGCGTGTGCTCCAGAAAAAACTCGACAGTGAGCAAAACGCTGCATCACTTACACAGAAGGTGGTAATAGGCCAGGATGATTCATCAGTAAGAATCATATTCCCTCAAAACTTTGAGGCATCAAAAATAACAGGCAAAGTGTCCCTTTACAGGCCGTCTAACCAAAAGCTGGATTTTGAATTACCCATTTCAGTATCCACGCCTTATCTGCTCATACCTAAAAGTGATTTGGCAGGCGGCCGTTGGGACATTACTGTAGAATGGCACTACAACGGTACAGATTACCGCAATAATGCCATGCTTACCATAGACTGATTTAAGTTACTGCTGAAATTATAAATATGCTATATTCAGCCATTATATTAGGTTTGCTCTCCAGCCTGCACTGCATAGGTATGTGCGGGGCTATAGCCATGATGTTGCCTTTAGACCGTAATAACCCGGCAAAAAAAGCCGCACAGCTATTGCTGTACCACGCGGGCAGGCTCACTGCATATTGCACTTTGGGGCTTGTGTTTGGGCTGCTTGGCAAAGGTTTATACCTGGCAGGCATGCAGCAACAGCTATCAATAATTGCAGGCTTTTTAATGATTTTGATAGTACTTATACCGGAAAGGATATTTGCCCGGTATAACTTCAGCAGGCCGGTTTACAGGCTTATAAGTAATGTAAAAAGCCTACTTGGGCAGCAATTTGGTAAAAAAAGCAGTAAAGCGCTTTACCTTGCCGGCCTCTTTAACGGATTTTTACCCTGCGGGCTTGTATATGCTGCTTTATTTGGTGCAATAGCCATGCAAAATGCAGGGTTGGGAATAGCCTATATGTTTTTATACGGAGCAGGTACCATACCCATGATGACTGCTGTGGTATATGCATCAGGTATGCTCTCTAACCCTTTTCGAAGTAGCCTTTATAAATTTGTGCCTTATGTAACCGTATTGGTTGGCATGCTGTTTATTATGAGGGGGCTGGGTTTGGGCATACCGTTTATCTCTCCGGCAGAAAGCAGCCTTTTTGTGCAAAGCAACCCCGACTGTATTGTTGGGCATCCATAACTAACCTTACTTAACAAAAAGAGCGGCTTAGTGCCGCTCTTAATTTTTTTGTATTTAGATTTATTGTTATATGGTCATAGAGAACAGTTTTGTGTCAGGTGCTTTGCGCTTTAGCCTCAGGTCGAATGCCATACAAATGTTTCTCACAAATGCTTTGCCTTTTTCGGTTACGGTAAGGCTGTAAGCGGTAATTTCGATAAGGCCGTCATGCTTCATTTCAGTAAGGCTATCCAAAATTTCGGGCAGTTCCTTAAAAAAAGCATTTTCTTCTTTCCAAGATGTTTTAAAACAGCACATAAGGTTAAGTATGTGCCTGCGGATAATAAGGTCTTCATCCGTTAGCAGGTGCCCCCTGAAAACAGGCAAGATATTTTCTTCCAGTTTTCGGTAATAAGCCTCCAGGTTTTTTTCATTCTGCGCAAAGCTGTACCAGCTATCACTTATAGATGATACACCAAGGCCAATCATCAGTTGTGTTTTAGAAGCGCTGTAACCCATAAAGTTGCGATGCAGCATGCCGTTAGTAAACGCTTTATGCATACTGTCTGATGGCATCGCGAAATGATCCATACCAATTTCATAATAGCCTTTTGCTGCTAAAAGCTTTTTCCCTTCTTCATACAGCATTCTTTTTTCTTCGTCTTTTGGCAGGTTGCTTTCATCAAACCCGCGCTGCCCGTTACCTTTTATCCAGGGCACGTGTGCATAGCTGTAAAACGATATACGGTCGGGGTTCAGGGATTTGGTCTTTTCTATGGTATCGGTAATATTACCCACCGTCTGGAAAGGCAGCCCGAAAACAAGGTCATGGCTTATAGAGGTGTACCCAATTTCTTTAGCCCAAAAAGTTACTTTTGCCACATTATGAAAAGGCTGTATGCGGTTAATGGCTATCTGTACTTTTTCATTATAATCCTGCACGCCAAAGCTAACCCTGCGGAAACCCAGATCATATAGTTTTTGCAGGTGGGCGCGGGTAGTGTTGTTAGGATGCCCTTCAAAGCTAAACTCATATCCGGGAGCTGTATCTGCCAGTGCAAGTATGCCTTTAATCAGTTTCTCAAGATTATCAGGGCTAAAAAAAGTCGGAGTTCCACCGCCAAGGTGCAACTCTTTAATACGTGGCCTGCTTTTGAGCAGTTCGCAATATAGTGACCACTCTTTAAGTATAGCACTAATGTAGGGTTCTTCTACCTCGTGCCGCCTTGTTATGCGCTTGTTACAGCCGCAAAAAGTGCACATACTCTCGCAAAAGGGCAGGTGTATATACAGGCTTATGCCTTCGGTGTAGTTACTTTCATCATATGCCCTTTGCAGGGTTTGTATCCAGCCTGATGCGGTAAAAAGCCCTTCTTCCCAATAGGGCACAGTAGGGTAGCTGGTGTAGCGTGGCCCCGGCACGTTATATTTTTGTACTATTGAATTTTTCATGAGAACATTATTTCCAAAATCCAAAATTAGTGTGGGTACAGCGGTAAAAAAATGATAAATATCATATAAGAATTTTTACACAGAAGGGTACGTTTTTAGTATATTAGCAACTCATCATTTATAATACCATGAATAAAATTATATTCCTTATAGTAGCTGTAATAGCTTTGGTTTCGTGCCAGGCACAGCAAAAAGAACAAAGTGTAATGCTTGTAAAACCTACTGTTTTTTCGGAGAAAATGGCTGAGCATAAAGGGCAGGTTGTAGATGTGCGTACGCCTATGGAATACAAGCAGGGGTATATTAAAGATGCGGTAAATATACACCTTTATGATAAAGACTTTGAGGAGCGCATTGAGCAGCTTGATAAAACAAAACCGGTTTATGTATATTGCAAAGTGGGCGGCAGAAGCGCCGAAGCTGTAACTGTAATGAAAGAAAAAGGCTTTATAAGCATAGTTGAGCTGGATGGCGGCATAGACGCCTGGACAGAAGCTAAAAAGCCTGTTGTAAAGCAGTAATACATAAATACCATAACTTAATTATGGAGAATTAAGTTATGGTACACTTTTTTAATCAGGTATTTAAAGGATGCTTTTAAGCAAGCACATCTCTTATTTCTTCCTTACGCTCAAACATCTTTTTAGCGAAAGGGCACAGCGGAATTATCTTCACGTTTTTCTCTCGGGCAAAGGCTACTGCCTTGTCCAGCAACTTTATGCCTACACCTTTAAACTCAGGGTTACCTTCGGTATGGTCTATAATAAACTTATCATCACCAGCCCAGGTATATGTCATAAGGCCTGCTTCTGTATCACCTTCAGTAGCTTTAAAATGCCCTTTTTTACCGTTGTCAAAATTTTCAATATTCATACTTATTATTTTAGTTTAAGATTAGGGTTTTGCTCCGGCAGCGGTATATAGCCCGTTTCTCCCGGTATAGAGGGGAATGCTTTGTCTGCCCACATTTGCTTGGCTTCTTCAATGCGCTCTTTATCTGTGGCAACAAAATTCCAGTATATGTGCCTTTGCTCAGCAAAAGGTTCGCCGCCAAAAATATATACAGTGGTATTTTCATGCATGGTAAACTCACACAAACCGGCATCTTTAGCAACCAACAGTTGCTTAGGTTCAAAAACGGTACCTTCGGTTTCAACTTTACCCTCCAGTATATATAAACCGCTTTCGCCAAAAAGGCTGCTTCCTATGTTTATATTTTGTTTGCCAGTTGTTTTAATCTCAATCAGGTAAAGCGGGCTGTAAACAGGTACAGGCGATTTTTTGCCCAACACCTCTCCGGCAATAAGTTTATAGTGCACACCGTTTTCTTCCCAGTCCGGTAAATCTTTTTCATCTGCATGATAAAAAGAGGGTTCGGAGTATTCTTCTTCTTTAGGCAGTGCCACCCATATTTGCAGCCCATGCATCCTTTTATCAGAACGCCTTAGATAATCAGGCGTACGTTCAGAGTGTGTTATGCCTTTTCCGGCTGTCATCCAGTTAACCTGCCCGGGCTTTATTTCAATTTCGGTACCCAGGCTGTCGCGGTGCATAATACTGCCCTCAAAAAGATAGGTAAGGGTAGAAAGCCCTATGTGCGGGTGCGGTCCAATATCAAAATTTTCATGGTCGGATAAGGCAACAGGGCCCATATGGTCTATAAAGATAAAAGGGCCAACCATGCGCTTTTGGCGGAAAGGCAGCAGCCTGCCTACTAAAAAATTGCCGATATCGCTTGGGCGTTCTTCTATAATAAAACTGATGTTTGACATGACGGAAAGATTTATGCTGTTAAATTACGACTTTTTATCTTACAAATTTCTGCCTATTTGTTATAGTAAGCATTGAATCAGATTAAGAAAAGGTATATCTGTTACACAATATAATTGTAGAAAGGGATGCAGCTTCTTGTGGATTTCTACACAAATTTTTAATAGTCATCAATGTTAAGTTGTTGATTTTCATTTATTTATTATATGTGGTGCAGCAATTGCTAAATGGTATGTGTATAAAACCTAATTTAAACACCTAATTAATATGAATAGTGAAACAATTACTTCAGGAAAATTATATGCTGCGGCAAATCCTGATACAGTGAGTTCAATAACCACCAGCACAACAGATATTACCAAAACAATTTTAGACAACAGGCCGGTTGCCATTAATCTTGCAGTACAGTTTTTTACTTTTCTGCTACTGGCAACCGGAGTTTTTTTATTGTTTGAATTTTACCCCCAAATTGAACAGCTTAATACAGAAAGGATAAATTCTGCAATAGGCATTTTCTTCGTTTTCCTTTCGGCTTTTCTTTTGCTGTTTAAGGGAGGTTTTTTCCTTTACAATTTATATTTATACATACGCTACAGGCCTGTAAAGTCAGTAACCGATGATAAGCTGCCAACCTGCACTGTAATTGTACCTGCTTATAATGAAGGAAGCCAGGTATGGGCAACACTTAAAAGCCTTGCCGAAAGTAATTACCCCGAACATAAATTACAGTTACTCGCTATTGATGACGGTAGTAAAGACGATACCTGGCAATGGATGCTTAAAGCAAAAGAAGAGCTGGGCGACAGGGTTTCTATATTTAAGCAGCCAAAAAATATGGGTAAGCGCCATGCTTTATACCGTGGCTTTAAAATGGGCAACGGAGAAGTTTTTGTTACCGTAGACAGTGACTCTATAGTTAAGAAAGATACTTTAAGAAACCTGGTAAGCCCATTTGTGATAAATGAAAAATGTGGTGCTGTTGCGGGTAATGTAAAAGTACTGAATGATAAAAAAGGCATATTACCTAAAATGCTTAATGTAAGTTTTGTTATGAGCTTTGAGTTTATGCGTTCGGCAGAAAGCAGGCTTGGTTCTGTGCTGTGTACCCCCGGAGCATTATCTGCCTATAGGCGCACGGCGGTTTTTAATTGCCTTGAAGAGTGGATAAACCAGACCTTTATGGGGCAGCCATCAGACATTGGTGAAGACAGGGCCATGACCAACATGATCATGAAGCAGGGCTACCACGTGTTGTTTCAGCGTAATGCACATGTACTAACTAATGTGCCGGAGCAATATACCGGATTATACAAAATGTTTATACGTTGGGGCAGGAGCAATGTGCGAGAAAATATTATGATGGCAAAATTTGTATTCAGCAATTTCAGGAAAGGTTCTAAGTTTGGCACAAGGCTGTTATTTGTAAACCAGTGGCTTAAATTGATAATGACCTATCCTGCCATATTACTGATGCTGTATTTTGTACTTACCCACCCGCTACTGTTTATAAGCACTACCTTGTTCAGTATACTGATATATTCGAGTTTTTCCGTTTTCTTTTATGCGAGGAAATATGATACGGCAGATTCATTTTGGGCTTATTCCTACAGCCTTCTTTATACCTTCGGGTTATTCTGGATAACGCCATATGCCATTGCAACAGCAGGCAGGAGGGGCTGGCTGACACGTGAATTACCAACCAGATAATGGTGCCATACTAGTTATAAATGTTAAGTTTGGAAAACCTCCCGTTAGCGGGAGGTTTTTTATTTACTTATTTTTTAAACTTTTTATTTGTAGATTGGAATTAATTTTTAGCTTTGTGTTTAAAAGTACTTTATATGAAGCAGCAACAGGATTATATCCGCGACATATCAGAGATACGCTCTATGATGGAGCGTTCGACTAAATTTTTGTCTTTGTCCGGATGGGCAGGCATCATGGCAGGTGTATATGCGTTGGCAGGTGCCTATATAGCTTATGCTGTATTTGATTTTAGTCCAAGAAAAGTAGTTTATAACCCATTGGGCCGCATGCACATCAATAAAGATTTTATCGGGTTGATGCTGGTGGCCGCCGCAGTGTTGTTATTAGCCATTGGTACCGCCTGGTTCTTTTCTAACAAAAAGGCTAAAAAGAAAAATGAGAAGTTATGGAATGCAACTTCCAGAAGGTTGATGATAAATATGGGTGTCCCGCTTGTGGCAGGTGGGTTATTTGTATTAATTTTAGCAGCTAAAGGGCTAATTGGCCTTGTTGCACCGGCTACGCTTATTTTTTATGGCTTATCCTTGTATATTGCAAGCCGCTATACTTATGAAGATGTAAAGATACTGGGGCTTGTACAGGTAATGCTGGGGCTTGTTGCAGCTTTATACATAGGCTACGGCCTGTTGTTCTGGGCGCTTGGCTTTGGTGTTGGGCATATAATTTACGGTATATATATACATTACAAATACGAAAGGTGAAGTTACCCATTAACGGTTTACATAAAGCATTCGAAAGCCGTATAAGGCTTGGTATCATGTCGGCGCTTGCTGTTAATGACAGGCTCGATTTTAATACCCTTAAAGAATATCTTGAAGTTACCGACGGTAATCTTGCAAGCCACCTTAAAGCGCTTGAAAAAGAGGAATTTATAGGGGTAGAAAAATTATTTGTTGGGCGTAAGCCTAACACGCGTTATTTTATGACTAAAGAAGGGCGCATTGCATTTGAAGAACATCTTAAAATACTGGAAAAATTGATCAAATCTCAGAAATAAAAAATTTTAATCTTAAACTTTGAAATGCAAAGTTATTTGTCTGTCTCTTA
>NZ_JAMWYY010000023.1:0-6610 GCF_024305175.1 Flavobacterium sp. | reverse complement strand
GTTATTTGTAAATTAAATTAGTAATTATTATGGAAAGAAATGTTTTAAAAAATCAGTCGCACATTAACAAGGCAAGGGCAAGGTTTATTATTGGCGGCGGCACAATCGCGTTAGTGGTTATAGCCTTTTTTATACTCTCAGTAAATATACCCAATCCTGAATGGGGCAGATACTGGAGGGTAAAACCCTTATTGCTCACACCATTTATTGGCGCTTTTGGCGGTATGGTAATGTATTACTGCACAAGGCTTGCCGCATTCCTTCAGATTAATAAAGTTGCCGGCTTTTTATTAAGTATGCCTGTTTATTTAGTTATATTATGGATTGGCATTGTACTTGGGCTTAACGGAACACTTTGGAATTAATGCAGTTGTTATGGAATATTTTACACATGAAAATTCTATAGTACGCCGGATATGGGGCAGGGGAGATACCATACTTTTTATTTTTGCAGGAGCCTCAGCAGAGTTTGCCCTTAATAAGGCGGTTGACTGGCTATATTATACAGGCCGCCTTCCATCTGACCCGTTGGGCAGGCTGTTTTCTACCGTGGCTTACGCAAGGAAGATTGTTTTTGCAGAAAAACAGGCAGCGCATAATGCCATAGATGCTATGGCAGCCATACACAGTGGCGTTGAACAGGCTCGCGGTTACAGTATACCCGATTGGGCATATCGTGATGTACTTTTTATGCTGATAGACTATTCTATACGGTCTTTTGAAGTTCTGGAGCGGAAACTTACCGCAACTGAAAAAGAAGATGTTTTTACTGTTTTTTACAGAGTAGGGGCACGTATGGGTCTAAAAGGTTTGCCGGGTAATTATGCAGAATGGGAGGTAATGCGCGAAAGCCACATTAAAGAAAACCTGCAATGCAGCCCTTATACTGCTGACCTTTTTAAACAATACAGAAAGCATCTGGGCTTTTTGAGGTACAAGTTACTGGTTGAAGTACAGACACTACTAGTGCCACAACACGTTAAAGAACTCTTAGGGTTTAAGCCAGTTATTATAATAAAACCTGTAATAAGTTTTTACATGCTGAGCAGGAAATTACAGCTTGACAGGCTGCTTAAAGCTGTCCTATTGCCGCCATTGTATAGAAAGGAGATATTGGCTTTAGATAATTAATAAGCTCGTTTTATTACAGGCTAAGGTTCATTGCATTGAGAGTTTTTGGACCTACTATACCGTCGATTTTTAAACTTTTAGCTTTTTGGAAATCCTTTACCGCTTTGGTGGTAGCGGCATCAAAGATGCCTGTTACTGCTATTTTAGCTTTACTGATTTCATTAAGCCTTTCCTGGATCTTTATAACGGCTTCACCCGAATAGCCTGCTTTAACTATAGTGCCTGACAGTTTTGTTTTTTGCTTTTTATCACTGACAAATTCCTGTAATGCGCCTATTGTTACCGTATCGGCAATGCCTGTTGCATTCATCTTTTGTGATTCCTGAAAATCGGTAACTGCTTTTTTGGTCTTGTTGCCAAACCAGCCATCGGCAACTATAGCATGGCCTGCCTCTATCAGCAGTTTTTGTAGTTTTACTACATCTGCACCCCTGTCTCCTACACTTATATCAGATTTAATTTCGGCACTTTCACGCCCCAGTATTTCGGGAGAAACAAAAGATTTGACTGAGTTTAACGACCGGTTGCGTAACATAACTTTACCACCGTCACTATCATTTCCTGTTGCGGTATTGCCTTCATACGACTCAAACGTAGTTTTGGCAGAATTAGTCCACTTTTTAAAAATACCTATATGGTCTGCATGCCCGTCGCCACGCCAGTCAAACAAAACGATATCACCCGGCTGCGGTTCTTTAACCAGCATATTTTTAGATTTAAAATAATTATGTGCGGCCTGGCAATGATGTATGCCTTTAGGGGCTTGTATGGCTCCTAATGGGAAACCTGCTCTATCATATACCCAGCTCACAAATATGGCGCACCATTTTACACCATTCATTCCGTACCACTCGCCATACTTGGTTTTATTGCTGCCCGCAGGGCTTTCTACAGTACCTAATTCGGCGTGGGCAGTATCTAACAAGGCTTTACGGTTTGCATTCATACTTTTTCGTTTTAGGATTATGCTATAAGAGTTTCCATTTTTTAAGTGACAGCTTAATAATATCTATAGCTTTACCTGCTATAAATTTATTAATAACCACTTTAGTACCTATAAACATTAACGGCCTTGTTAATCCTTTAAAAGTAAACAGTTCCATGATGAGCTTACCTACACGTTTGCGTATCTTCTGCTCATATTTATCAATATCCTGTTCCATTATTTTTGGCCATGTATCACCGCATGAAAATACAGGTACCTTAAATTCTCCTGTTCTTTTAGCGAATACGGGTATTATCTGGTACTGTTTTTCTTCACCGGGCTTGGTTGCAGACGACGCAAAATCATCTTTGTTTGCAACACCAGAGTAGCCATTAGCAAATATAGGGTTGTTTTGCAGGGCAGATTCCGGTACGGTAAAGTAATCCATAAGGAATATTTCGCAGTTATAGCGACCCAGGTAAAAATCGTGAATACGGAATTCTTTATGGAGGAAACCGCCAAACCCCGAAAGGGTTCCGCAGGCTATTGCCTTCTCTCCAAAAACATCTTCTATTACATTACCATTTTTATCCCTTATTTCCCTTGAGGGAGAAATTATAAAGCTGCTCGCATCATTTTCCTTCATCAGCTCTTTATACTCTTGTGGCTTAGCCCTCATTTGCGAGAGCATAGCACCAAGTGTTTTGGGTATAACGCTTGTGAGTATAGGATTAGCATCAAATACCTCTGCTTCGGCACTTGGAAAAGGATCAACCATAAGCACCGTATTTGTAAATTGTGAATAGTCACAGTTTATATCATCTAAAATTCTGTCGGTGTCTGCCTTTTCTTCATCGGTAGTGTAGGGCATGCCCTTGTCGCGCGCCAGTGTTTCGTTAAGTAGGTCCCTTACTTTTTCAAAAGGTTCATTATTAATAACACCACCATCTATATTAAGGCTCGTGTAGCTACCATCTTTTACAGGAGAATTCCTGAAAATATATTTTAACCACGGTATCTGGTTAACATACTCTGATGGCCTGGTAAGGGTTCTTGGTGCAAGCCCGACAGGAAATGCACCCGTAGCCATAGCAGCCTCTACAGCCACCGAAACATTTTTACCTGTGGCAAAGTTCAGCGGCATCCATTCGTTGCCTGTAGGCGTTGTATTTCCGTTTATAAGCTCAAAACATCCATAATCGTTATGAACCCTCATGTAATATTTTTCCTGTCTTCCGGCTGCGTTCAGTCCCGCGTAATAACAAAACCCTTCTAAATTGGTGAGTGTGGTAAAGACTTTGAGTGGTGACCCGTCATTATTTTCAAAAAAGACAGGCAGTTTATCAACGGCTTTTGTTGTGACAGTAATCATTTTTTCCGCAATTTCTTCTATAAACTGAGAGTTTAGTAAAGATACTACCGAACCTTTTTGTATATCCGATACATCAAGCATCTTGCTGAAAACATCATTGTTAAGCAAGTCTACCCAACTGTGGTATAATTTATTTTCGGGATGCGGGGCAGTTATTTGTTTATTAGTTTTATCATACTGCACCGGTATATGCTTTTCCTGAAGTGCACTTGCCAGCAAAAGGCCTGTCATTCCCCCTGCAGAAGCACCGCCAATAATGGGAATGCTAACCTGGTGAGAAGGTATATTTTCTCCTCCGCGCCTTTTTTCCCATTCTTCAAGTGTTTCTAAAAGATAATCTATAACACCTGCGGTGTAAGCACCTGCAGATACCGCTCCGGCCATACATAAACCAATTTCAAACTTCTTGTCCATAATTACAGTTTTAGATATATTAAAACTAACCGGCAGGTTCTTCAGGCGATTTTATCATCCTTACTAACTCTTCATACGGAACAATGGTAATTAACTGGTGTCCGTTCTCAAGTTCTACAACTGTTTTACCGTTTAGCCGTGGATAAAACATTACAATTTTAGCAGTATTTACCGCATGAACTTTATTGTTCACATCCTGAATTTCAACAATTTGCATAGCAGGCAGTTTATGTTGTGTAAATATAAAATTATTTGTTAAAATTAAGATTGCGTATTTCTACTGAAATTGAATGGTTAACAACTTTTTTTAACAATATTTTAATTTTTTGTACGTTGATATCATAAATTGTATACTTTTATCCCAACTAAAAAATTACATAATGAATAATTACATATACCTGCCGGAACCACATTCCTCAAGATTTCTTTATTCTTTATCATTTGTCAGTACCATAGTTTAATAAGCAAACCTTATCGTTAACTGCACATTTTTTCCTGTTATTATATCAATAGCATCGGATATGGCTGTGCTTTGTCTTTTTCTTTCTTAAAAACCACACTTATTTATGTTAAAGATTGGATTAGTTGATGACCATAAACTGGTAAGAAAAAGCCTCAGGGTCCTGATAGACTCTTTTGATGGCGTAGGTGTAGCACTTGAGGCCGAGAATGGCCTGGAACTGCTGGAAAACCTGAAATTTACAGAAATTGATGTTTTACTCTTAGACCTGCAGATGCCTGTACTTAATGGCTATGAAACCTGCAAAAGGGTGAGGAGTTTGTACCCTGATATAAAGGTTTTAATTATATCTCATTTAAACACAAAAGAAGCCTTACTTAAAATAGTAGAAATTGGTGCTCATGGCTACTTTAGTAAAAACTCTGACTCTTATAGCCTGGAAAAAGCCATACATGCTGTTAATGAATCTGATTTTTATTTTGATGAAGAACTGAATTCTCTTGCTGAAGAAGCAGGAATATTAAAGCGCCGGCCAAGATGTTATGAGCCGGAACCGCTTGTAAACTTCAGCGAACGTGAAATTGACGTTATAAGGCTGGCATGCAAGCAGTTTAGCAGTAACCAGATTGCCGATAAACTGTGTATAACGGCTCGTACTGTAGAGTCTCACCGCAGGAGGATTATGGAGCGTACAAACTCCAAAAACTTTATTGGTGTTATTTTATTCGCCTTTAAGCAGGGGCTTATTGGTGTTGAAGATTTAATTTGATGATATGCCCTATACACAGCTTAAACAATTTTTAAAGGAAAGCCTTTCGAACGGAGACAATTCCGGTATTTCTTTTGAAGGTACTTTCTCTGAAGTTATTGATGTGCCGGTAACCCATGAGGAAGGTGTTATATTACTCATGGCTACTGTTCCGCATATATTGCCGGGTTTTTATGATGATATAATTAAAGAAGTTTTTCCGGAAGGTGGAAATATTCCGCAATTAGGCGGTATCAGGCTCGAAAGCCACAGAGGCTTTTATCCAACAGGAGAAACAGTATTATACATACTTGCAAAAGATAATATAGAACAAAGGCTCATGCTCCAGAACATGTTTATGCCCGGCCATTGGTTTTATAAAAAAAATATTCTGTATTTAAGCGATGTCAGGGAAGGGGAGCCCCTGATGAGCGGCCGCCTGCAACTATCGCAAGAAATACTGCATAAAATATTTTATGGTGAAGAAGTGTTGCCGCGTTTCAGCAGTACATTTCCTGCTAAAGAAGTTTTCACGGCAATGGATTGGGATGACCTGGTGCTGAACCAGAACTCTTTAAAACAGATACAAAATATTGCTTTATGGAATAAGCATAAAGACCGCCTGATGAACGAATGGAAGATGGGCCGCAAAATAGCGCCGGGTTACAGGGCATTGTTTTATGGCCCTCCCGGAACAGGAAAAACATTAACGGCATGCCTACTGGGTAAAGAACTTGGCAAGAACGTGTTCAGAATAGATTTATCGGCTGTTGTATCTAAATATATAGGCGAGACTGAAAAGAACCTCGAAAAAATATTTGTACAGGCAGAGAGCAAGGAGTGGATATTACTTTTTGATGAAGCGGATGCTTTATTTGGCAAACGTATACAGGCACGTTCTTCTAACGACAGGTATGCCAATCAGGAGGTTAGCTATCTTTTGCAGCGTATAGAATCATTTAACGGGCTTGTGATCTTAACTTCAAACTTTAAAAACAATATTGATGATGCTTTTTTAAGGCGCTTTAATAATGTTGTGGCATTTTATAAACCCGGATTTGAAGAGCGACTTTCATTATGGCAGAAAAACATACCTGATAATGTAAAGATAGAAGAAACAGTTTCATTAGAGTTGCTTGCAAAATCGTATGACATAACCGGAGCGCAGATACTATCTGTTATTACCTATGCCTGCCTGCAGGCATTAGGCAATAATGACAACTGCTTATCAAACGATGATATTTTGGCAGGTATAGAACTGGAGTACCTTAAAGAAGAAAAACATTTTAAAAGGGTTTAAAATAATAGCCGAATCAGCAATAGTTTCCAGGCGAATACATTACTCCCCAACCCGGAAAATAATATGCTAAATATTATCCAGAAAGAATTATATAAAATAAACCGGTTCTATGACCGGTTTAATCTTTTAATTGTTTCATGATAATATTGGGTATGGTGCGACCAATCTTTTTCAGGAAAATGCAGAGGTAGTTTTTCAACAGCATTTTTCATTTCTTCTAATATTTCTTTTAAGCGGGGAATATCAGAGGGAATATTAAT
>NZ_JAMWYY010000022.1:22540-48031 GCF_024305175.1 Flavobacterium sp. | reverse complement strand
GTGATAAGCACCATATCCAAAATTGGGTAGATATTGAAAATGAATATTATCAGTTATTAAAAGAGTGTCTTCAAGAGAAAGATAATAAAAAAGTAAAAAGACTTAATGAGGAGTTTGAACAGGTAAAAAAACTTTTGGAAGAATATCTATGTACAGAAGTTGAGGATAAATATAAATTAAAGATTAATAAAGAAACTTTAAACATACTGACAAAAACTCAGTATAAAGATAAAGAAACAACTATACTTTTTAGGGAGTTACAAAGTGAAACAGCAAAATATTACTCCTCTAAAGTAAAAGAAAGGTCTCTCAAAGGGGAGGATTTTATAATTGAGCAATTGAAGTATCTAAACTTCAATTACACATCACTCCTTCAAAAGGAGATTTCATTTTATGCCGAAGAGGTGTATCAATGTAACCAGATACATGGACTTTTAAATAATAAAGAAAGCCCCATTGTTTTTGGCTTTGGCGATGAAATGGATTATGATTACAAAACGATAGAAAAGAAAGATGATAATGAGTATTTAAGAAACATCAAATCTTTTGCTTATCTGAACACGCCCAATTACAAAAATTTGATTGATTTCTTAGAGTTAGATAAATATCAGGTATATATCATGGGGCATTCATGTGGGTTATCTGACAGGATATTACTAAATAAAGTATTTGAGCATCAAAACTGTATTTCTATAAAAATATATTACCATCAAAAGGACGGATGGGATAACTACACTGATATAGCACAAAATGTATCACGCCATTTTAATAAAAAAGAAATGATGCGGGAACGGATTGTAAACAAAACCTATTGCGAGCCTTTACCACAAACTAAACTACCTCTTAAAAATAGTTAGAAATATCAATAGATTTATAATTAAAAAACCCGGTACAGTTTTGCACCGGGTTTCCAAACATAAACTAAACAATTAAATCCTATTGGAACAAAACTAACTTAATTCTTTCTTTCTATTAGCGCCATCCGCCGCCAAGGGCCTTATAAAGGTCTATAATAGCAAGGTACTGCCTGTATTTGTTATCCAGCAGGTTAAGCTCGCTGTTAAGGGCACTGTCTTTTGCTGTAAGCACCTCAAGGTAATTTACCATACCATACTCCAAAAGTTCATCAGAGTAATCAGCCGCTTTGGTAAGGGCATCTACCTGCTTTTCGCGGATAGAGAGCTTCAGGGTTTCGTTTTCATAATTGGCAAGGGCATCGCTAACCTCGCGGCCTGCGTTTACCAGCGCCTGCTCAAACTCAATATAGGCCTGCTCCTGCTGTGCCTTGCTTACCTCATACTGGGTGCGTATCTGCCTCTGGTTAAAAATAGGCTGTGCAAGCCCGGTAACAATATTGGCAAAAAGCGAGTTAGCGCTAAACCACTCTTTCAGGTCGATACTCTGCAAACCACCTGAAGCGGTAAGCGTTAGCGAGGGATAGAAATTACTCCTTGCCACATTGGTAAGCTCAAAGGCATTTACAAGGCCATACTCAGCCGCTATAACATCGGGCCTGTTGCGCAACAGCGAAGCCGAAAAGCCCAGTTTAATGTCGGGGTTAAGCTGCTGCTGTGCCAGCGTGGTGCGCTCTATAGCCATTGGCTCTTCGCCCAACAGCAGGCTCATATAATTCTCAAGTATTACAATGCTGTTCTTCAGGTCGGCAATAATAAGCTCTGTGGCATATTTTTGCGCCTCGGTCTGCTTTACGCCCACCTCGTTAACGCTGCCGGCTTCTTTCAATGCCTGTATGGTTTCCACACTTTCGTTGCGGTTGCCAAGCGTTTGCTGGGCAACTTCAAGCTGTGCATCTAACGACAGCATTTGGTAATAAGTAGCGGCAATATCGGTAATTACCTGTGTTTTTACCGCCTGGTTGGCTGCAATGGTTTGCAGGTAAGATGCCGCGGCAGCACGTTTGTTACTGCGTATCTTGCCCCAAATATCAGCTTCCCACGAAAGGTTTCCGCTAAGCTGGTACTGGTCTATAGCCCCGTTAAAAAAGCTGCCGAACTGGCTGTTTCTTGCAAGCTGCTGGTGTGTCCAGGTGGCATTACCGCTCAACGATGGGAAGTAAGAAGCCTTTGCCTGCTTTAGGTATGCCTCTGCTGCAGTAATGTTTTGTATGGCTGTCCGGATATCAAAATTGTTTTGCAGCCCGGTTTTAATATGCTTTTGCAGCACCGGGTCGGTAAACAGGTTTTCCCATGATATATCCGCAAGGCTTGCGCTGTCCTGCGCCACCAATTCGGTGCGGTACAGGTTTTCGGCCTTTACATCGGGCCTTTTATAGGTCTTTGCCGTAAAGCAAGACTGCATCAGCAGCCCTGCTCCCGCCACAAGTAGTATTTTATAGGTTGTTGCTAATCTCATTTTCAGGATTTGAATTTTATGCTACGGTTTCAGTTTCATCCACTTTCGGTTTGCCGGATATTCGCTCCTGCAACGCCTGGAATATTACAAACAGTACAGGCACCACGAACACGCCGAAGAGTGTACCGATAAGCATGCCGCCCACGGCACCCATACCAATACTGCGGTTACCCACCGCGCCCACACCGCTTGAAAGTGCCAGCGGCAGTAACCCGAATATAAAGGCGAACGACGTCATCAAGATTGGCCTTAAACGCGCCCTGCTGCCCTCTATGGCTGCCTTAACCAAATCCATTCCGTGGCGTCTTCGCTGTATGGCAAACTCTACAATAAGGATGGCGTTCTTGGCAAGGAGGCCTATAAGCATGATAAGTGCCACCTGAAAGTAAATGTTATTCTCAAGCCCTGCCAGCTTTACAAAGCCGATAGCCCCTGCAATACCTACCGGCAGCGATAATAATACCGATAGCGGAACGATATAGCTTTCGTACTGCGCACTAAGCAGGAAGTAAACAAATATGAGGCTGAGAAGGAAAACGCCTGCCGCCTGGTTGCCGGCAATAATTTCTTCCCTTGTCATACCGCTAAATTCATAGGTATAGGTGCTCGGCAGGTGTTGCTCGGCAACTTCCTGTATGGCCTTAATAGCGTCGCCGCTACTGTAGCCGGGGTTGGCCTTACCGTTAACGTTTACCGCTTTTAAAAGGTTAAACCTTGACACCGCTTCGGGGCCGTATATCTTTTTAAAATCGACAAACTGGCTAATGGCTACCATCTGTCCTGCGGCATTGCGCACATATACATCGTTTATACTCTGCTCATCGGCCCTTTCGCTTGGTAATGACTGTATCATTACCCTGAACTGCTTACCAAATCGGTTAAAGTCGGTAGTATATAGACCGCCATAATAACCCTGCATGGTATTAAAGATATCGCTTACCGATACCCCTGCATCCTTAGCCCTTTCCACATTAATATCCATCTGGTATTGCGGGAAATTAGGGTTAAAGTTGGTAATGGCATATTGTATCTCCGGGCGTTTGCTTAGCTCGGCAAGGAACTCATTACTTACCTGGCTTACTTTAGACCAGTCGTCGTCAGCTTTTGCCTGCAGCTTAAACTCAAAACCATCGGCAGTACCAAAGCCCTGCACACTCGGCGGCGTAAAGAACAGCACACGTGCATCTTTAAAGGCTGCCGTCCGTGCAAACAGCTGCCCTACTATGGCATCTACGCTCTGGTTGTCTTCCTTACGTTCTTTCCAGTCTTTCAGCTTTATAATGGTAAAGGCATAAGAACCACCGTTTACCCTGTTTAAAAGGCTGAAGCCCACTACGCTCATCCTTGCATCAACCTCAGGTATACTGGTAATAACACTGTCAAGCTGGTCAACCGCTTTCTGCGTCTGCTCAAGTGTTGTTCCCGGTGGCATGGTAAGGTCGCTCATAATGATACCCCTGTCCTCATTCGGGATAAATCCTGATGGCGTTGTGGTAAACAGGTAATAGGTAATTCCTGTAAAGACAAGAAGCCCGATAACTGTTATCCATTTTTTGCGTACCAAGAAGCCCAATGAGCGGGTATATTTACGGTTCATGCTGTCGAACCCGGCATTAAAGGCTGTAAAGAACCTTTCTTTAATGTTTTTCTTTTTATGATGCTCGCCCTCTTTGTGCGGCTTCAGGAAAAGGGCACAAAGCGCGGGGCTTAATGTTAATGCGTTTACTGCCGAGATAAGGATAGCTACCGCAAGCGTTAACGCGAATTGCTGGTAAAACACACCCGAAGGCCCCTGAAGGAACGATACCGGAACGAATACCGCCGCCATAACCAATGTAATGGATACGATAGCACCTGTAATTTCGCTCATGGCAGAAAGCGTTGCCTTTTTAGCGGACTGCTCCCCTTCATCGAGCTTGGCATGTACCGCCTCTACCACCACAATGGCATCATCCACCACAATACCAATGGCAAGCACAAGCGCAAAGAGGGTAAGCAGGTTAATAGAGAAGCCAAAGAGGTTAAGGAAGAAGAACGTACCCACAATGGCTACCGGAACGGCAATTGCCGGGATAAGGGTAGAACGCACATCCTGAAGGAACAGGAACACCACGATAAACACCAGCACAAACGCTTCTATAAGTGTAGAAACCACTTTATCTATAGAGGCATCAAGGAATGTTTTAGTGTTAAACGGCACTACATACTCTATCCCTTTAGGGAAGTTTGGTTTTTCCTCTTCTAAGATCTGGGTTACCTCATCAATAATATCGTTAGCGTTAGAACCCGATGTCTGGAAAATACCCATAGCAACGCCGGGATTACCCATACCGAAGTTCTTTTGCCCGTAGTTGAATGCACCAAGCTCTATCTTGGCAACATCTTTAAGCCGGAGAAAGTTACCGCCACCCGTGGCTTTAACCACGATATCTTCATATTCAGGCACGCTGCTAAGGCGTCCTTTGTATTTTATTACATATTCATAAACGCCATCGGCATTTTCCCCGAATTTACCCGGTGCCGCTTCTACGTTCTGCTCCTGCAGGGCTCGCTGTATATCGGCAGGGGTAAGCCCGTAAGCCGCCATTTTTTCGGGGTCTATCCATATACGCATCGAGTAGTCTTTTCCACCAAATACGTTTACCTGCCCCACACCCTTAACCCTTTGCAGCTTTGGCACAAGGTTAATCTTTGCATAGTTCTGCACAAACGTACCATCATATTCCGGATTGGTTGAATAAACTGAAAGGAACATCAGCGCACTTGTCTGGCTCTTAACTGTGGTAACACCTGTTTGCACTACTGCCTGCGGCAGCTTGCTGGTAGCACGTGCCACACGGTTCTGCACGTTTACGGCTGCAATGTCAGGGTTTACGCCAAGTTCAAAGAACACGTTTATGGTTGCCGAACCATCATTAGCGGCAGTAGATGTCATGTAGGTCATGCCCTCTACCCCGTTTATTTCTTCTTCCAGCGGGATAATAACGCTGTTAAGCACGGTACCTGCGTTGGCACCGGTATAGGTTGCCGATACCTGAACGGTGGGCGGTGCAATTTCAGGGTACTGCTCTACAGGCAGTGCCATAAGGCCCAGCACACCCAAAATGGTTATCAATATTGAAACTACGGTACTTAGTACCGGCCTTTCTATAAAAGTTTTAAGCATCTTTTGTTACTTTATTTTTTTTGCTGAGTAGTATTACCGGATGGCTTAGCTGCTGCAACTGTGGTACTGTCTGTAGCGGCTGTGCCCTGCTGCTGTGCAGTTTCCTGCTGCGGCACTATTTGCTGGCCTTCTTTAAGTTTTGTTGCGCCTGCGGTTACATATACCTCGCCCGGCTCAAGGCCTGCTGTAACAATATAGTTGTTACCCGCTGTTGTGCTTGTCTCTATAACCCTTGATGTAACAGTATTGTCTTTGCCCACAACATAAATAAGCTGTTTGCCTTGCATATCCATAACGGCGTTTTGCGGCACCAGTATGGCTTCATCTTTTTCTATCGGTATGCGCACCACACCACTGCTGCCGCTCCTTAAAATGCTTTCAGGGTTCGGGAACTCGGCACGGAATTCTGATGTCCCGGTTACAGGATCTACAATACCGCTAACAGCAGTAAGCTTTCCTTTATGTTCATACTCGCTGCCATCTACCAGTATAAGGCTTACCTGCTGTACATTCTTAAGCTTCTCCTGAAGGGTAGCGCCTTTAAATGTGCGTGAAAAATCGAGCAGTTGTTTTTCGTTCATGGTAAAGTAGGCATAAACCACCCTTGCATCAGAAACGGTTGTAAGCGGCATCTCTGTAGTGCTGCTTACAAGGGCTCCCTCTTTATAAGGTAAGGTTCCTATTACCCCATTTACCGGAGAGGTTATGGTACCATAACCAACATTTGCGGCAACGCTGCTGTAAGCGGCTTTTGCCTGAGCAAGCTTTGCTTTAGCCGTTTCTAGCTGCACATTACTTATAATGTTGCGCTCTACCAGCGGCTTAAGCCTGTCAACCTCTACCTGTGCAGCATCTACACTGGCTTTTGCCGCGGCAGCATCCTGGCTCAGGCTTTGGGTTTCGAGCTTAAATAATAATTGCCCTTTTTTAACCTGGTCGCCTTCATCCACATAAATTTTCTGGATAAAGCCATTAACCTTTGGGCGTATCTCTACATTTTGCTGCCCCTCCAGGTTGGCCGTATAATCCTGGTAAATAGTGGCATCCTGCCTGGCTACGGTTTGCACCGGAAAAGGAGCCGGGCCCTGCGCCTGCGGTGCCTGCTCTTCTTTTTTACCACAGGCCGAAAGTATCAGTAAGGCAGCAAGTGCCATTAAACTACTCTTTTTCATTTGTTAACTATTATTCTGATTGTGATTATTAAATTGATCTCTGTTTTTTTCTATTTCCTTAAACCTTGAAATGGTTTTCAGCAGCAGCTTTTCTACTTCCAGCACATGCTCTTTATAGGCTTTTGTATTTTCGAGATTGCACAGCTCGGCATCACACGATGCTGTTTTTTCGCGGTAAGCCAGCATACGCTCTATAATCAGCTTTTCGTGCTCTATCATTTTTATGTAGCTGGCAAGCCTTTCGCTTAACGGTGAAGGGCGGAAGTATTTCTTGCGGTCGCCTGCAAGGGTATAGTATTGTATCTTACCCATTTTAAGCAATAGGTTAACACTGGTAGAAACAGAGCTTTTACTTGCCCCCATTCGTTCTACCAAATCTTCAAATGTTATCCCTGCTTTGCAGCTGTCTATAATAAGAACTCCTAATATCCTGGCTGCCAATGGCGGAATATTATATTGCCTCTCGAAATGGATGCCAAACATTTCCCTTAATTCTTCTTTCTCTTTCTGTATGTCCTGCATTATATCCTTAAATTTCATGCAAAGATATTATATAGTTCGGTAAACACCGAACTAAACGAACCAAATTAATAGTTAAATATTTGTTAATACAAAGCACGTTATTAACTATAACGTTTTAGTAAAATATAATGAAACTTCATATTTACTGTATATTCCTCAAAATGCCATTTGGGAAAATGAATAAAATCGGATATAAAAAAAGTGGCTATTTAGCCACTTCTATAATCACGTTAAGCATTCCGTGATTTTTATTATCGGTAATTTCCATGAATGCTTTTTTGCTCAGGTCTATATCCCTGCCCCGGGTAAAGGGCCCTCGGTCATTTATGGTAACAATTACTGATTTATCGTTAGCTTTATTGGTAACCTTTACTTTTGTACCGAATGGTAATTTTTTATGCGCTGCGGTATATTTGCTGTTACTGAATTTTTCTCCGCTGGCGGTTTTCCTTCCATTGAATTTATCGGCATAGTAACAGGCTACCGCTTTTTTGTCGTAAACAGAAAAAGAACCTGATGCCGATGCACCACCCCTGCGCGAGGAAGAGCAAGCAGCAAGCAGGCAGGCAGTAACAAAAACAATAAGAACGCGCTTGGCCATTGGTAGTATTGTATTGCTTATTTAGTTTCTATAATTTCAATTTTTACCTTAAAAGTACCGGAACTTTTATTAGAAGCTATTTCCATAAAAGCTTTTTTGGTAAGGTCTATTTCGAGTTTTTTATTATACGGGCCACGGTCGTTAACTTTTACATCTACCCACTTGCCATTGGCCTCGTTGGTAACGCGTACCATAGTGCCGAATGGCAGCTTCATGTGGGCGGCGGTATATTTTTTGTTGTCAAACCGCTCACCGCTGCTGGTTTTGCGCCCGTTAAACTTATCGGCATAATAAGTAGCGAGTACATTTTTTTTGTAGGGCTTCAACTTAACCTCTTTTGCGGCAGCAACCGGGGCTGTTTTAGCTGTGTCGGCAACTGTTGTTGCTTTAGCAGGGGTGCTGCCTTTAGCTATGCCATTACCTGATTTTTGCTGCGTAAAACTGAAAAGCGCCGCTACGGCAAAAGTTGCAATACTAACGTAAAAACATTTTTTCATACTTCCTGCATTTGTAAAATTATACAAAAAGCAAAAAGCCCTTAAAAGGGCTTATATGCTGTTAGTTTAACCACTGGCTCCACGGAATCCTGCTTAAAAGCAGTATAAATCCTAAAGCATATAAGTAGGCAAGCCTTTTAAATTTAGCAGGGCTTTCGGCAGCTTTTTTGTGCCCGCTCCAGCCTATTGTTATTAATATAACGGCTATAATGTTAGTAAGCGGGTGCTCTACCACAAAAAGCCTAAGGTTGCTGTCTTTCATTACCGCACCCATGCCCGCTGCTTTGGCAGCCTCAAGCTTTGGTGAAAGGAAATACAGCACCATGCCCAGTAAAAACTGTATGTGCGTAAAGGTTAGCGCTATCAGTGCTATCTGCCTGTCCCTTTTAAGGAATGGCCTTTTTGCGCTTAAGCCTGCGAAAGAATTAAGCAGTGCAATAAGCAGTAATCCTAATGTTGCAAATGCCCAGTAAGAGTGCAGGGCGAGTACTGACTGATATGCATCCATAAATATTTCAGTTTTCGGTTATTGGCAAAAATAAGTATTTATGAAATAGAACGTAACATAATTTGCTGAATATGATTAAAAAATTACCCCCCGGCGTAGCGGGGGGCAATATCAACAACCTGTATGAAACAAAACTAACTTTAAAAATTATCTTATTTTAGAAATTAAACCTCATCCCGAAGTTCCATGTCCTTCCGTTACCAAAGAAACCGAAATTGTTTACATTAATGCCTTTGTAGGTTTCAGCACCCTCTTCAACCGGTATGGCAGAAGTTAGCTCTGTAATATATACTTCGTCAAAAACGTTGTTTACGTTTAACCTGAAGGTAAGCGAGCTCTTAACGAATTTCATGGTATAAGTAACACCTGCATCTACAAGGTCATATGTTGGCAGTTCAACATTTTCTTTAACTACTGCCTGTGCATAAAGGTTATCATACGTCCTCCAGTCAGTATCTACAGAGAAGTTAGGTGTAATCCTGTAAACAGCGCCAAGGCCTATAGTAGTTTGCGCACCACCGCCCACTTTACTTCCATCTACGTCCTGTATCTGCTCGCCTATTACCGGATTATCGTTTATAGTATATTGCCCGTCAGAAACCAGGTTCTGGTTTTCGTCAAATACCCTGATGTAAACATCGTCATCATACTCCCAGTTACCTAAAGAAGCAAAACCCCTCACATCAAGCTGCTCAAAAGGCCTTGCCATAAAGCTAAGCTCTATACCGGTGTGCAGCTGGCTAAGCCCGGAGTTGTTTGTGTAAAGCACTGTTTCACCCTGGTCAGCAATATCGCTTTCGGTAGTAACCCTGTCCTTCCAGCTTGTCCTGTAGGCATCAAGGTTAATGTCTAAGTACTGGCTTTTAAACCTGTAACCTGCTTCTATACCTGTAATTTTTTCATTCTCGGTAAGCGGGTTAACATCATTACCAAAGTTCAAGTAAATGTTATCATGGTATGGCTGCTTGCTGTAATAGCCTGCATTAACAAAAATAGTGTTCTGCTCGTTGATGTTAAAACTACCACCACCCTTAATGTTAAAGCCCGTGTTGCTTACCCTTTCAGATTCTTCCTCTGCTTCTGTATAGCCAAACCTGTCCCAGCGGATGTGGGACTGTGTAGAAACCGCACCCTGAACAAATACCGAAAACATATCTGTTGCATATTCTGCCTGCCCGAAAATACCGCCGTAGCTTATCCTTTCGTCATAATCGTAGTTAACTTTCTGGTTATCGGCAGGATCATTGGTAAAGGCACTCCATGGGTTTGCGCTGAACGTTTCAGTCACAATATATCCGTCAGTATACTGCGCATTATTATCTACACGGAAGCCGTTTAAGCCTAACAGATTCGATATCTCCCTGTAGTGGGTTCCTTTATATGTCCGTACATCTAATCCTGCATTGTAGCTAAAGTTATCATCAACCCTGTGGTTAAAGTTAGATACAAGCCCATACCATGCATGGTTGTTAACCGAGTTACGGATGGCATAAGCCCTTTCGCCGGCTTCCCTGCTTTCAGTACCAATCATTCCGGGAAGCATCATGTTATTATCGCGGATGGTATTAAAATCTACATGCCCATCAGCCGTACGCACCCTGCCGTTACCCCAGTTACCGGTACCGCCTCCGCGGCCGTATGAGGCATATAATACTGATGACAGCTCCATTGCAGAGTTTATATTCCAGTCCCAGTTAAGGTTAAGCACCGGCTTGTGGTAGTAGTTTCTCCTCTCACTCAGGTAGTCACCATCCAGAAAACCGTAGTTGTTGTTATACTTCCTTCCGAATTTAAGGTAATCGGCAATTGGTTTAGTAAAGTTCTGGTCGTGCCACTGTGGTGCACCGAACACAAGGAAGTTAAACAGGTGCTGGTCGTTAGGCTTATAACCGAAAGATATAAAGTAGTTATAACCCTCACCAAAAGTACCGCGGTTGTAACCGTCGCCGCTCCACTTAGTAAGCATTGCGCTAAAGCCGAAACCATTTTCCATTAATCCTGTGTTATAAGAAAGGGTTGTTTTTTGGTAATCATCATTACCTATTATTGACTGTGCAAAACCACCCTGGCGGAAATCGGTAGCTTTTGTTACGATGTTTACCGTACCTCCCACAGAAGATATGGCAAGCTTAGATGAACCAAGTCCCCTTTGCACCTGTACCGAATTGGCAACATCGGTCATACCGCTCCAGTTACTCCAGTACATATTACCGTCTTCCATACCATTTATAGGCTGACCGTTTAAAAGAAATGCCGTATTGGTCTGGTCGAAACCGCGCACGTACATTTTAGAATCTCCAAAACCACCTGCCTGGCTTGCCACATATACAGATGGCGTATTTTTCATAACCTCGGGAAATTCCTGGTTACCCGATTTAAGCCTGATTTCCCTCTGGCTGATGTTAGACACTGCAACAGGCGTTCTCCTGTCCTGCTCAAGGTCAATTACACCACGGCCTACAATTACAACGGTTTCCAGCTCTTCAGAGTTCTCTGTAAGGTTAATAGTACCAATGTTTAGCTGTTGCCCGGGGTTGATTGTAAAAGGCAGCTTAAGGCTGTTAAAACCCAGATACGAAATTGTAAGTTCGCCGCTCAAAGAGCTTGTTTGTAATGTAAACATACCGTTTACATCGGTTGTGGCACTGTCCATAGTACCTGTTACGGTAATAGTTGCGCCGGGTAAAGGCATTTGGCCATCGGTAACTGTACCGGTAATAGTTTCCTGTGCCATCGCAAAAACGCTTATCAGCATCATGGAAACCGAAAACAAAATTCGTGTAAAATTTTTCATTCTCAGAAGTGTTATTTTAGGTTTTGCGGCAAATTTGATGCATGCATAGCATTAAAAAGTTAAGCTAAGTTTAAGAGGGGTATTTTTTACTGAAGGTTGACCCTTAGCTTACCCTTGCTTAATGAACAGGAAGTATTCTTACAAACAAAGAAACCTTAAGTTTAAGGTACTTTAAAGCTTTTTTAAACCCATAATATTGCATACCAAACAGGCTTTTTGTATGCTATTGATGATAGAAATAAAAAAGCCCGCAGGTTATCTGCGGGCTTTTTAGTATAGTATTTACAATATTATTTTTTGCTTAAATACTCTTTCAGTAAAAACGTGGTACTGCTGTCGTGCTGTTGCACTTCGCCAGTGTTAATTTCATCAAGAATAGAGTTAGCAAGCTGCTTGCCAAGCTCTACACCCCACTGGTCATAACTGAAAATGTTCCAGATAACCCCCTGAACAAATATTTTATGCTCGTAAAGCGCTATAAGGCTGCCTAAGGTTTGCGGTGTAAGCTTATCTATCAAAAGAGTATTGGTAGGCTTATTGCCCCTGAAAACCTTAAAGGGAAGTAAAAACGCTGCCTTCTCCCCGCTTATGCCCTGCTTTTCAAACTCTGCCTTAACCTGTGCTTCGGTTTTACCGTTAAGCAAAGCTTCAGTCTGTGCAAAAAAGTTCGACATCAGTTTGTCATGATGGTCTGTATTACCGTGCAATGGCTGTGCAAACCCTATAAAATCAGTAGGGATAAGCTTTGTGCCTTGGTGTATCAGCTGGAAAAATGCGTGTTGCGAATTAGTACCCGGCTCTCCCCATATAATAGTACCGGTCTGGTAATTTACAGGGTTGCCATCGCGGCCCACGCTCTTACCGTTGCTTTCCATAATACCCTGCTGCAGGTAAGGAGCCAGTTTTTGCAGGTATTGTGTGTATGGTATCAGCGCCTCGCTTTCGGCACCAAAAAAGTTGTTGTACCAAATGCTTAGCAATGCCAGCACTACCGGAATATTCTCTTCATGCGGCGCAGTGCGGAAATGCTCGTCCATTTCATGCGCACCTTTCAGCAAGTTATCAAAATTATCAAACCCAACCGAAAGCGCTATGCTAAGGCCAACGGCGCTCCATAACGAAAAACGCCCTCCAACCCAGTCCCACATCGGGAATATATTTTCTTCGGCTATGCCAAAACCTGTTACTTTACTTATGTTGGTACTTACCGCCACAAAATGCTTCGCTACATCCTGCTGCGATGCATGCTTCAAAAACCATTCGCGCACTGTTTCGGCATTGCTAAGGGTTTCCTGTGTGGTAAACGTTTTAGATGCAATTACAAAAAGCGTAGTTTCGGGGTTAAGCCCTTTAAGGCTTTCCATTACATGGTCGCCATCCACGTTAGATATAAAACGTACCTCAAGGTGGTTGCTGTAATAAGCAAGTGCCTCTGCCACCATAGCCGGGCCCAGGTCGCTGCCCCCTATGCCAATATTTACCACATGGGTAAAGGCTTTGCCTGTATAGCCTTTGCGTGTGCCGCTTATAACCTCATCAGTAAACTGTTTTATTTTGTTTTTAACGGCATATACCTCGGGCATTACATTTTGCCCGTCAACTTTTATATCTGCATTTTCAGGTGACCGCAGTGCCGTGTGCAGTACCGCACGGTTCTCGGTGCGGTTTATAGCCTCCCCGCCAAAATAACTCTCAACAGCTCCTGCAAGATCTGCCTCTTTTGCGAGGTCCTGTAAAAGCGAAGCCGTTTTTTCGTTAATGATATTCTTGGAATAGTCTACCAAAAAATTATTCCACTTAATGTGGAATTTCTCGCTCCTGCTGCTGTCGGCAGCAAACATTTCCTGCATGGATGCATACTGCATTTCCGAAAAATGTTCCCGCAATGCCTGCCATGCAGCGGTACCGGACGGATTGGTATTTTGTAATGCCATAGGTTAATTTTTGAATGTGATGTTATAGATGCTGTCTAATTCTTTTTTCAGCGGCTCCATCTGCGCTATGAACTGGGGCTTGTATTTAGCCTCCATCGGCTGAGAGCTTGGCAGCCTTTGCCTTAGCGCATCTACCTGTACACCGTTTTTCCAGAAGCGGTAGCACACGTGCGGGCCGGTGGCAAGGCCTGTACTGCCCACAAGACCAATTACATCGCCCTGCTGAACGTGCTGCCCCCTGCGCACTTTGATTTTACTCATGTGCAGGTATTGGGTGGTATAAGTACCGTTGTGCCTTACTTTTACATAGTTACCGTTACCGGAGCTGTACCCTGCCTCTATTACGGTACCTGTTGCGGTTGTCATAATAGGCGTTCCCGTTGGTGCGGCATAGTCGGTACCGTTATGCGCCTTCCATCTTTTTTGCACCGGGTGAAAGCGTTTCGGTGAAAAACGCGAAGTAATTCGGCTGAATTTTAACGGCGCTTTTAAGAACATGCTCTTAAGCACTTTGCCTTCATCGTCATAGTAATCGGCGCGTTTTGCATCCGGGTTCTGCTTAAACGGGAAAGCATATTTCTTTTCACCTTTTGTTTCAAAAACAGCGGCTTCTATGTTTTCTACTCCTGCGTAAATGGTATCGCTTATAAATCGTTCATTTACCGTAACGGCAAACTTATCGCCTTTTTGCAGCTTAAAAAAGTCGATAGACCATGCGTATATTTCAGATAGCTCGTGTGTAAGTGCCGGGCCCGCGCCTGCCTTGTTTATGGTTTCGGCAAGGGAACCTTCTATAGTTGCGGCAATAACCCTGCGTTTAATGCTGAGTGGCCTTGTTTTTTTATAGGCTTTGGCAATACTGTCACGAAGGTCTACCACATAATAGCTGAGCCTGTCGGCCTGATACACAAAAACCTCCAGGTTATTGGGGTTCTTTTTGTTTTTAAGTAAAGTGTAAGGTTTGCCTATACGTATATCCCTCAGGTTAAAGCTATCGCGTATGGCCTCGGTTATATTGTGCACCTGTGCCACATCATAACCCTGCTCCTGCAGCAGCCCGCCAAATGTATCGCCACTTTTAATGGTATCGTGCTCTACCTTAAAATCATTAAGTACAAAACCGAACTCCTTTACAATTTTTTCTTTGGCTACTACGGGCTTTTTTATTTTTTCCTTCTCCTCTTTATTACAGGCTATTAAAGTTAGTATAAGTAATATGGCGGTAAAATACTTCAATTTCGGCTGTTTATTCGGTTATACATTTTCGCCCCATGTGCGCAGTTCTTCTTCTGTCCATAACTCGGGGAAAAATATCCTTCTCTGGTATCTCGGGTGCATATACTTTTTCCAGTCGCTGCCACCGGTTGCCTCCTGCGGGCCGCTGGCACTCTCTATATATTTTTTTGCTGCATTATAGTGCCCCATAACCCAGGTAACATTTACCGTATAGTCATAATGGCGCATTGCTTTTACAAGCATGGCATCATTTTGGGCTTCCTGCGGCAGTTGCTTAAATTTCCTCCAGATGTTTATGGTGTTGTACTCTTCCATAAAACGCAGGAACTCGCCTTTATATTTTCTTTCAAATTCTTTTAGCAGATAGGTTTTCTCGCCTGTCTTGTAATCTTTACCCGCTGCCTGCCAGTACAGGTGCTCTAAAGCATGTTCATAGGGTGTATTGCGGTCTATCGTGGCGCGGTAACGATAGTCTATAAGGTTGATGAGATCTGTACTGGCAAACTCTATAAGCCTGTACTGCGCGCTCTGGAAACCGCTTGCAGGGGTAAGTGTGTTCCTGAACTTCATATACTGCTCTACCTCCATACCTTCTTTCATAATATCAAAAGATGTGGTAAGCATATCAAAGTAGCGGCTTATGCGCATAAGCTTTTCCGTAAAATAGCCGGTTTCGGGCTGTTCGGTATGGCAAAGCTGCTCTACCTCCCAAAGAATCATTTTAAAAATCAGCTCATTAACCTGATGGTACATAATAAATACCATTTCATCTGGCAGCGTGGTGCGCTGTATCTGAAGGTTAAGCAGCGCATCTGTTTGTATATAGTCCCAATAGGTTATGGGTTTGGCCCAAAGCAGGCCTTCAAGATGTGTTTCCGTTTTTTGGTTAATATCCCTGAATTTCTCATCAAGTGCGTTAAGCTTATCAAGGATTGGGGTTGTTAACTCCATTGTTGCCTGTTATTTTGCATTAAAAGGATGACTTAATCCTCTGTATTCTTCAAGGTCAGCCTTAAGCGAACCCACAGCAAGACTGGCCTTTATGCGCAAAGGTACTTTATTTTTGTCGTCTGAAATCCAAACGGTTAAACTCTCTTCTTCCTTAAACACCCGGCCGGCCTGAACATAGGGCCTGAATATCATGGCTGATACTGTGCCAAATTTAGTAGATATATTTTCCCTGCCAATGAATTTGAGCTTAAATTTTGTGGTTTCATCATCAAAAAACATATCTATAGATATAGATTCGCCCACTTTTAGCTTGTCAACATCCGGGTGGTTGCGCAGGTAATAAAATGTTGAAACGATATCCTGCACGTTTTCGGGAACGCTGAATGTTTTCTGCTTTTTATTTTTGTAGTCTTTAACCACCACGGTGTTATTGCCCTGGTTAAAAAAACCTTCCTGGTTTTTGGTATAGCCGCCCTCATCAATTTTCCTTACAAACTGGTAGGGTTGCCCCGTTACTTTATCAAAGTAACTTTCGTAAAGGTCTTCTACCTTAAAGAAAAACTTGGTCATACCCGTAGTAACTCCTTTACCTACAACATGATGTACTTTTTTACCACTGCGGGTTGCCTCCTTAACTTCTAAAGTGGCATAGCCTGCGTTTACAATGCCGTAATGAATCCTGAACTTAAAGTACTCTCCTGTATCAAAAGCATCCTGCGGCACAGCACTTACCGAGGCAAGGAGAAATAAGATTACCATTAATTTTTTCATAGTAAATTTTTTTTGTTTTGGGTGTTTTACGGCATAAAAAGCAATTACTGTTCCAAAAATAAGAAAACAAAAAAACCCAGTCAAAAGTATGACCGGGTTTTTATGCTATTAACCAACCAAAAAACTATAAATTATGAAAAATTTACCACAAAAAATTTAATGTGTCAGCACCTCCTTTTTTGCGAGTGCAAATGTATTCACAATATTGAAAATATATGTGTAAAATTTTTACTTTAACACATTATCCTCAAAAAATAGTTTCCAAATTGGCTTAAAATTTAATTATCTGCAAAAATAAAGCCCTTTTACAGCGTTCCACGCAACTCCTGCTCACGCTCTATGCTTTCAAACAGTGCTTTAAAGTTACCGGCACCAAAACCACGGGCACCCATACGCTGTATTATTTCATAAAACAGGGTTGGCCTGTCTTCTACCGGCTTGGTAAAAATCTGCAGCAAATAGCCTTCTTCGTCGGCATCTACCATAATACCTAACTTTTCAAGAACCGCTATATCCTCTTTCATAATGCTCATGTGCTCGCCAAGCCTTTCAGGCACTGCTTCATAGTAGGCATGTGGCGGAGGTGAAAGGAACTCAACGCCCCTTGACTTAAGGTCTGAAACTGTTTTAATGATATCATCGGTAGCAATGGCTATGTGCTGCACACCCGGGCCACCGTAAAAATCAAGATATTCCTCAATTTGGGAACGTTTTTTGCCTTCTGCCGGCTCGTTGATAGGAAACTTTATACGGCCGTTGCCGTTACTCATTACCTTACTCATCAAAGCAGAGTATTCGGTATTAATCTGCTTATCGTCAAACGAAAGGAAATTTACAAAGCCCATAACCTCTTCATACCACTTAACCCATGTATTCATTTCATTCCAGCCCACGTTGCCCACCATGTGATCTACATACTTAAGCCCGGTAGGCTCAGGGTTATAATCGCTCTTCCACTCACGGAAGCCCGGCAGAAACACACCGTTGTAGTTTTTACGCTCTACAAACATGTGCACGGTTTCGCCATAGGTATAGATACCTGCGCGTACTACCTCACCAAATTCGTCTTTTTCTACCGTTGGCTCCATATAAGGCTTTGCGCCACGGCTGGTTGTTTCTTCAAAAGACTTATGGGCATCTTCTACCCAAAGGGCTACTACTTTAACACCGTCGCCATGCTTAACAATATGGTCGTTAAGTGGCGAATCTGCTGTTAGCGGGGTAGTAAGCACTATGCGTATCTTATCCTGCTTGAGAACGTAACTTGCACGGTCTTTTACACCGGTCTCAAGGCCTGCATAGGCCAGTGACTGGTAACCGAAAGCCGTTTTGTAATAATGCGCAGCCTGCTTTGCATTACCTACAATAAACTCTACATAATCTGTTCCTAAAAGCGGAAGGAAATCCTGTGCGCCCTCAAATATTTTTTCGAGTCCGTATTCTACACTTTTAACTTCTTTGCTCATTTTATTTATATTTTCTTTAACTGACGCTATGACACTGACAGGCAGTTAGCATTATTGACTTATTTATTATTCTACCCAGGTTTTGTAATACTGGCCATCATCTAAGCCCATGGCTTCTTTAGTTACCATAAGCGGGCGGAAGGTATCTACCATTACGGCAAGCTCCTGTGTTACGGTCTGGCCTATGCTGCGTTCTGTAGCTCCGGGCGCAGGGCCGTGTGGTATGCCTTTAGGGTGCAGGGTTATATGCCCCTGCTCTATGTTATTGCGGCTCATAAAGTCGCCATCTACATAATACAGCACCTCATCGCTATCTATATTGCTGTGGTTGTATGGCGCCGGTATAGAAAGCGGGTGGTAGTCATAAAGCCTTGGGCAGAAAGAACACACTACAAATGCAGGTGTTTCAAACGTTTGGTGTACCGGAGGCGGTTGGTGTACCCTGCCGGTAATCGGCTCAAAGTTGTGAATACTGAAGCCGTAAGGATAGTTATAGCCATCCCACCCTATTACATCAAACGGGTGCGTGGCATATACTACCTCGTGCAGCATGCCCTCTTTTTTTATCTTGATAACAAAATCGCCTTTTTCGTCATAGGTTTCCAGCTCCTGCGGCAGTTTAAAATCGCGCTCGCAGAAAGGCGAATGCTCCAGTAGCTGACCGCTTGAGTTTTTATAGCGCTTAGGCGTATATAACGGCGCAACCGACTCTACATAAAAAATACGGTTATCTTCGGTATCAAAATCTATCTGGTAAATCATACCGCGTGGTATGATAAGGTAATCGCCATACTCAAAAGGTATGTTACCCATAAAAGTGCGGAGCGTGCCGGTACCTTTGTGAATGAAAAGCATCTCGTCGGCATCGGCATTTTTATAAAAATAGGTGCGGAGCGATTTGCGCGGGGCAGCAAGGCCAATGGCACAGTCGCGATTAACCAGCATGGTTTTGCGGCTGTCTAAAAAGTCGTCTTCCGGCTTAAGCTCAAAACCTTTAAGCAGTAATGATTTAATGTTCTTATCTATAGCAATTTCAGGCTCTACCGAATAAGATTTAAGTATCTCTTTTACCTGAGTGGGCCTGTGCACCTGGTACAGCAAAGATGAGTGGCCGTGAAACCCCTCTGTACCGAAAAGCTGCTCATAATAAAGCCCGCCATCGGGTTTGCGAAACTGAACGTGCCTTTTTTGGGGAAAATCTCCAAGCTTGTGATATATAGGCATAATAGAAATTTATTAATTAAACATAATGTGCGGCAATAGTAGTGCCGTTCCTCATTCCGGATTTCTCTTGATGAGGAATTTTAAGTAGCTTAATAAACCCTGCCATTGCGAATTCATGTAACAAATATCGTAAAAATTTAATTTTTACCTGTTGTTTTAGGCAATTTTTACGATATTTTCTTTTACATCGCTAAAAGAGAAAAATGTAGAAGCCGCCTGCTTCCTTACAATAAAATAGCTAACAGGCGGCTTTTATAATTATAGTAAAAGATGTCTACGATATGAACTTCTTTACCAGCTCATAGGCTTCTGCCTTGGCGGTATCAAGATCATAATTTTTTATGATGGTATCAAACTGCGGGGCTGTTGCCAACTCTACCGATGCCTTTGCAATGCGCATGTTTATTTTTTCGTCACTTTCAGTACTGCGGTTCTTCAGCCTTATTTTAAGTTCATCAATACTGGGCGGCTTTACAAACACGGCAAGGGTTTCTTCAGGAAACTTGCGTTTTATGCGCAGGCCACCGGCAACATCAATATCAAAAATCACGTTCTTGCCCATAGCCCATATGCGCTCTACTTCACTTTTAAGGGTGCCATAAAAGTTATCGCGGTATACCTCTTCCCACTCTACAAAGTCTTCTGCCTTTATGTGCTTTTTAAACTCGTCTATGCTCATAAAGTAGTAATCTTTACCATGCTGCTCCTCTCCGCGCGGGCTTCTTGTAGCTGCAGAGATACTGAACTCAAGGTTAAGCTCGGGCTGTGCCAGCAGGTGCCGCACTATAGTGGTTTTACCCGAACCCGACGGGGCCGAGAATACAATTAATTTACCTTTATTCATTGTGTGTTGTTGTGCCCCTCCCATCCTCCCCAAAGGGGAGGTGTTGCGGATGGTTTATTAGTTTTACTTAAAACTATTGCCTAATGGCTTTTGCCTATAATATATTAAGTACCTGTTCCTTTATTTTTTCCAGCTCATCCTTCATTTGTACCACGAGCTTTTGCATCTGGGCATGGTTGGCCTTGCTACCCATAGTGTTTATTTCGCGGCCCATTTCCTGAGTTATAAAGCCCAGCTTGCGCCCGTTGGCTTCATTACCCGCAAGGGTTTCCATGAAGTAGTTAAGATGGTTTTCAAGGCGTACTTTTTCTTCGGTAATATCCATTTTCTCCAGGTAGTAAATAAGCTCCTGCTCAAAGCGGTTCTCATCTACATTTACCTGCAGCTCGTTTATGGCGTTTTGCAGCCTGTTCTTAACGTTTTCTATACGCTCGCTGTCATAGGCAACTGTCTGCTTCATAAGCGACATAATATTGGATATGCGTACTAAAAATTCCTTTTCCAGCGCAATACCTTCCGTTACCCTGAAACTGTTTATGTTTACAAGTGCCTGCTCTATAACCTCTTCAATCTGCGCCCAGTCATTCTCATCAATCTCCTCGCGTTCTGTTTTAAGGGCATCCGGCATGCGCACTGCCATTTTCAATAGTTCGGTCTGGTCGCCGTCCACTACTTCTCTAAGCTGGTTAATGTAGGCTTTTACAATCGGCACATTAACCTTGCTCGATGTTTCTTCGCCGGTTACCTCAACAAAAATGGAAAGGTCTATTTTACCGCGCTCCAGCTTTTGTGCCACGCGGTTGCGCAGGCTAAGCTCCATCTCCCTGAAGACAGAGGGCATACGCACATTTAGGTCGAGCCCTTTGCTGTTTAGTGACTTAATTTCTACAGTAACTTTTTTGTTGGGCAGTTGCATAGAAGCTTTGCCAAACCCCGTCATGGATTGTATCATGCAAAAAATTTAAAGGCACAAAGTTACAAAAATTTGTGGGGGATTTTAAGTGTAGTGCAGCCCGAAGGATTTGAAAATTTGAAAATGAGCCTATTTGAAAATTATACAGATTCCTCCACTTTGGTCGGAATGGAAGCCAAAACTGATATTTTCAAATCTTCAAATCAGCACATTTTCAAATTATATAATCGTTTATGCCACGTTCTTATCCTTTGGTTTGATGCTTACAAGGTAAACCCCGCCGAATATAAGCAACGCCGAGAGTATCTTAACCAAATCAAGGCTATCTTTACCTAACCCTATAGAAAACAAGGTGGCAAACAATGGCTGTAAATAAATGAATACCGCAACGGTTGTAGGCTTAAGTTCTTTCATGCTCAGCAGGTTGAGCAGATAGGTAAGAAAGGTAGAGATTACCACCACAAACGCAGTTTTAAGAATAATATCTAAAGGCATTGCGCTAAAATCAGCCGCCTCTACCTGTACCCACCCAAAAGGCAGTACCATCATAAACCCGAAGAGGTATATCCATTTTACAAAAGCAAAAGCATTGTACTTGTCCATCAGCTTTTTTACCAGGATAAGGTACAGGCCATAGCTTACCGCGTTTACAAACACCAGGAAATTACCCCACAGCGCGTTTTGCGCATTGCCCACACTCTTACCATATAATATTAGCATAACAGTACCCACAAGCCCCAGCAGTATGCCTGCCGCCCTTCGCTTCACAATACGCTGGCGCATTAGTATTGCAGAGAGCACCAGTACAATTATAGGCGTGGTAACCATAAGCACCGAAGCCATAATGGGCGATGTAAGGCTTAACCCTTCAAAAAAAGTGAGCATATTAAGTGCTACGCCAAACAGTGCGGCAGCGGCAATTCGCGGAAAATCGGCTAAGGCAATTTTCTGGCGGGTTACCAAAAGTGCGGCGACCCAGAACAAAACTGCCGAAACACCCACACGCAGCACTATAAAGCCAAAAGGCTTAATATAGGCAGGCATTACATCTTTGGCAATGGTAAAGGTTACCCCATATATAATGGAAACCAGTGTGGCGGCAGCAAGGGCAAAGTTACGCTTACTCATTACCCAGGTGTGCTACGGCAGCTTCGGTTACAGCTTTGCTGTTGCCAATAAAAACAGTTTTACCATCTGCAATAACCGGGCGGTTTAAAAAGGTGTAATGCTCCAGTATCAGGTTTTTATAATCTTCCTCTGTAAGTTGTTGGTCTTTTAGCCCTCGCTCTTTATACAGGGTAGCCCTTCGGCTGAAAAGCGCCTCATAGCTGCCTGCTAACTTTTTCATTTCTTCAAGCTGTTCGGCAGTTATAGGTTTTGTCTTTATATCCTGTAATTCGAATCTATCTGTATTCGGCAACAATTTTAATATACGTTTGCAGGTATCGCAGGTTTTAAGGTAAAATATGGTTTTCATTACTAAGCCTTCTTTTTGTAAAGTGCAAAGGTATTTATAACACTAAAACTTTACTAATTATAATGCCAGTAAACTTTTGCAGGAATTACTTACTTTTATCTTTATAAAATCTATTCTATGCAAACTACATTCAGCGTGTTGCGCAAAAGCAGGGAACTGTATTTAAGGTTCCTTGACAATTATACCCCGGAGCAGCTTAACAAAGTACCCGAAGGGTTTAACAATAACATATACTGGAACATAGCGCACATAGTGGTAACACAGCAGCGGATAGTATATTCGCTTTCGGGATTGCCTATGATAATTAGCGAGGAAATGGCAAAAAGCTATATGCGCGGCACAAAACCGGAACGCGATGCTACCCAGGCAGAAATAAACGAATTAAAAGAACTGCTTTTTACCACTGTAGATAAAACCGAACAGGACTTTAATAACGGTATTTTTACCGGGTATAAAGAATATACCACCGAGTTTGGCTATACCCTGCGCAGTGCAAAGGAAGGGCTGGAGTTCAACAACTTTCATGAGGGCGTACACATGGGCGTGATAATGTCGCTACGAAAGTTTGTATAGCCTAAGCCAGCTTTTGCGAAATATGGAAAATAGCGTCGCCCTGATATACTATCGGGGCATCGTTGCTGTTGATGATGTAGCCGCTGTATGGCGCTTTAACCGTATGCTCAAACTTTCCGAACGGGTCTGTAATGCAGGCAATAACTTCACCCTTTTGCACCAGCTTACCGGCAGGCGTTGGGTTTTGCAGTAATCCCGAAAAATTAGCGCGCACCCACGCCGAACGCTCTATATAAACCGT
This sequence comes from Flavobacterium sp., assembly GCF_024305175.1. Lineage (GTDB taxonomy): Bacteria > Bacteroidota > Bacteroidia > Flavobacteriales > Flavobacteriaceae > Flavobacterium. Next base: position 24,768 of record NZ_JAMWYY010000022.1, on the reverse strand, counting down.
ATTGCGCTCCGGGTGTTTTACATTCTTTTTGGGATTCAGCATATCCAAGTGGTACAATACCCGCTTGGCACCACGAACGGCTTCCTGAGTTACATCCTGGTTTAAATCAAGCGACTTGCCGCCTTCAAACAATAATATTTTTACACCAAGCTTGCCGCACGCATTACGGAACGAGCCTGTAATGTTTTTGCTGTATAGCGTAAACGGCGCATTAAAAATATCGGCAAGGTGCTTAAGGTCGGGGTTGTTGGGTACTATACGGATTTGCGGAGCATTAAAGCGGCTGGCTCCCCCGGCGTGGAAATCGATGCAATAATCTACATTAGGCAATACTTCTTTCAGCAGGTGCCAGGCAAAGCGTGAGGCAAGCGAACCGCGCTGGCTACCGGGGAAAACCCTGTTAAGGTCGCGACCGTCAGGAAACTCCCTGCTTTTGTTTACAAACCCGAAAATATTAATAACCGGGATGCAGATAATAGTCCCCCGCTTGGGCTTATTGATTTTTCTTACAATAATCTGGCGCACAATCTCGGTACCGTTAATCTCGTCGCCGTGCAGGGCAGCCGTAAAAAGCACTACAGGGCCGTCAAGCTTAGCCCTTTCTATAATAATAGGCACCTTAAGGCGGCTCATGGTGTGCAGCCTTGCAATTTCCATGTTAATCGTTTTGCTTTCGCCGGGCATTACGGTTTCGCCGAGAATGGTTATATTCCTGTGGGCCATAGGTTTGTTTTACTGGTGGTGTAAAGATATAAAATAGGCTTTACAGTTGGTAATAAGAGGTATTGGTTATCAGTTAATGGTTCTTTTCCATTTCGAACGGAGCAAAGCGAAGTTGAGAAATCTCAAGCTTATATAGATTCCTCCGCTTCGGTCGGAATGGAAGTAATGAACACTTTCCATTTCGAACGGAGCGAAGCAAAGTGAGAAATCTCTCCAACTCATTCAGATTCCTCCGCTTCGGTCGGAATGGAACACATTATCGGACAACAGGCATCGGACACCCAACATCCAGCATCAAGCTTCTTAAAATTTAAATTTACCCATTAGCCAATAAAACTTTGTCACTAACTTTGTAGTATGCAAACGCCTTTAGAACTTCAGATACAAACCCTGCCCGACAGCCCGGGTGTGTACCAGTATTTTGATAAAGATGACAAGCTGCTGTATGTGGGCAAGGCGAAAAACCTTAAAAAAAGGGTAATGTCCTATTTCAATAAGGTTAACGACAGCGGGCGCATACGCGTTATGGTGCGCAAAATTGCCCGCGTAAAGCACATTGTTGTGCCTACCGAAAGCGAGGCACTGCTGCTGGAAAACAACCTCATCAAGAAACTGCAGCCACGCTATAATGTGCTGCTTAAAGATGATAAGAGCTACCCGTGGATGTGCATTAAAAAAGAGCCTTTTTCCCGCGTGTTCCACACCCGGAATGTCATAAAGGATGGCTCTGAATATTTCGGGCCTTATACCTCTTTTAAAACGGTTCATACACTCATGAGCCTTATAAAGGAACTGTACCCGTTGCGCACCTGCAATTACGACCTTAATGAAGCCAACATACAATCGGGTAAATATAAAGTTTGCCTGGAGTACCACATAGGCAACTGCAAAGGCCCTTGCGAAGGAAATGAACCACTTGCCGAATACCAGCGCCATGTAGATGCCATCCGCGAAATATTAAAAGGCAACTTTAAAGACAGCCTTCGCGATTTTAAAAAACTGATGCAGGAGCTGGCTGCCGATATGCGTTTTGAAGAAGCCCAGAAAATAAAAGAAAAGATAGACGTGCTGGAAAGCTACCAGGCACGCAGCACCGTGTTTAATCCTCGCATAAGCAACCTTGATGTTTTCAGCATTATAAGTGATGAAAGCATGGCTTATGTCAATTTTATACAGGTAAGCCACGGGGCTATTGTGCGCTCGCACACCATGGAAATAAAAAAGAAGCTGGATGAACCTGATGAAGAGCTTTTAGAAATTGCCGTGGTAGAGCTTCGCGAGCGTTTTAACCTGCGCAGCAGGGAGGTGCTTGTACCCTATGAAATTGACCTGGGCGAAAGCGTAAAGGTAACCGTACCCAAACTGGGCGACAAAAAACAGATACTGGACCTGAGCGAGCGTAATGCCCGTTTTTACCGTATGGACCAGCTAAAGCAGATAAAGATTACCGACCCCGACCGCCACACCAAGCGTATTATGGCACAAATGAAGCAGGACCTGCGCCT
>NZ_JAMWYY010000022.1:0-22530 GCF_024305175.1 Flavobacterium sp. | reverse complement strand
CCCGAAGAGCCCCGCCATATAGAGTGTTTTGACAACAGTAACATACAGGGCACCAACCCCGTTAGTGCCTGTGTGGTGTTTAAAGACGGAAAGCCCAGCAAGAAAGACTATCGCCATTTTAATATAAAAACCGTGGAAGGCCCCAACGACTTTGCCAGTATGGAAGAAGTGGTTTTCCGCCGTTACCGCAGGCTGCTTGATGAAAATGAACCCTTGCCGCAACTGATTATTATAGATGGTGGCAAGGGCCAGTTAAGTTCGGCATTAAAGAGCTTAGAAACATTGGGTTTGCGCGGTAAAATCACTATATTAGGCATCGCAAAAAGGCTGGAAGAACTCTTTTACCCTGAAGACCCTGTGCCGTTGTACCTCGACAAAAAGTCGGAAACGCTGAAGGTGATACAGCAATTGCGAAACGAGGCACACCGCTTTGGCATTACACACCACCGCAACAAGCGCAGCAAGGGTGCATTGCAAACATCGGTAGAGAGCATTCCCGGCATAGGCGAAAAAACAATGATAACGCTGCTGAAACAATTTAAGTCGGTTAAGCGTTTAAAGGAAGCCGGCGAAGAAGATATTGCAAAAGTGATTGGCCCGGCAAAAGCCAAAAAAATAACAGAATACTATAAAACATTGCCCAACTGATGAAAACCCCTACCCTCCTGTTAGTTTGCCTGCTGTTTTTTTGCAGTGTTTCCGCACAGGAACAGGATGCCGACAGGCCAAAAATAGGACTGGTATTAAGCGGGGGCGGTGCAAAAGGGCTTGCCCATATAGGAGTACTAAAAGTTCTGGAAGATGCCGGCATAAAAGTAGATTATATTGGGGGTACCAGTATGGGTGCCATAGTAGGCGGGCTGTATGCCGCGGGCTATTCTGCAAAGGAACTCGACTCCATTTTTAAATCGCTTGATGCCGATGCACTGATACAGGATTATACCCCCAGAGGCAGCAAAAACTTTTTCGAAAAGCGTAATGATGAACTTTATGCCATTACACTGCCTTTTAAGAATTTTAAACTGGGTTTCCCTACGGCAATATCAAAAGGGCTTTACAACTATACCACCATTAACCGCCTTACCGACCACGTAAGGCATATTCGCGATTTCGACTGCCTGCCAACACCTTTTGTGTGCATTGCTACTGATATAGAAACAGGCGAAGAGGTTGTGCTGCGAAACGGTGTACTGCCCGATGCTATACTGGCCAGCGGGGCTTTTCCTTCTTTATATTACCCGGTAGAAATTGACGGCAGGCTGCTTATAGACGGCGGGGTTACCAATAACTACCCAATAGAGGAAGTACGCAAAATGGGCGCAGATATCATTATCGGGGTAGATGTGCAGGACGGGCTTAAAGACCGTACCCAGATTAAAGGCGCCACCGGCGTACTGGTACAGATTAATAACTACCAGATGATTAAAAAAATGGAGGAAAAGCGGAAGGCTACCGATATTTATATAAAACCTGATATTTCTGCTTACAGTGTAATATCTTTTGATGAGGGACAGCAGATAATAGACGAAGGTGAAGAATCGGCACGCATGATTTTTGAAAGCCTTAAAGCATTGGGCACAGGAAGCCCTGCAGAGCGAAAGCCTGTACCCGCAACAGATTCGATTCTGGTAGAAAAATTTAATATTACAGGGCTTAAAAACTACACAAAAAGCTATGTGATAGGCAAACTTAATTTTAAGCCGGGTAAAAAAATACCTTATGATAAGTTTACACAGGGCATAAGCAACCTTAACGCCACGCAAAACTTTAACAGCATTTCATACTGTTTTGATGAAGGGGCCGATGGCGATATACTAAGCCTGAAGCTTAACGAAAACCCTATTAACCGCTACATTAAATTCGGGTTGCATTATGACGGGCTATACAAAAGCGGTGTGCTGGTAAACCTTACCCAGAAAAAGCTGCTGAAAAGAAACGATGTGGCATCGCTTGATGTGATATTGGGCGATAACTTCCGTTATATGTTTAACTATTATATCGATAACGGGTTTCACATCAGCTACGGGCTTCGTTCAGTGCTCAATAGTTTTAACCGCAACCTTGACGCTGATATTACTACAGGTGAGTTTGCCGAGCAATTAGGCATTAGCTCTGTTAATGTAGATTTTACCGACCATACCCAGCAGGCATACATACAAACCATATTTGCGCAAAAATTTATGCTTGGCGGCGGGCTTGAGCTTAAGCACCTCAAAATAAAATCAGAAACGATAACCGATAACGGGTTTAATGTTTTTGATAACAGCGACTATTTCTCTGCCTACAGCTACCTTAAGTTCGACTCTTATGACAACCGCTATTTTCCTGACGAAGGCTGGTTTTTTGCAGGAGAGGCTAAATGGTATTTGTCATCTACTGACTATACAGGTATGTTTACGCCGTTCAGTATAATTAAGGCCGAAATGGGTACGGCCAAGAGGCTGCGCCGCAATGTGACTTTTGAGTTTCAGGCTGAAACAGGGCTTACCATAAGCGAAGAAACCGTGAACTTTTTCGATTTTGTGCTTGGTGGCTACGGCTATTATATGATTAACAACTTCCGCCATTTTTACGGCTACGATTTTCTAAGTATATCCGGCAATAGCTACTTAAAGGCAATGGGAACGCTCGACTGGGAGTTTGTGCGAAAAAACCATATTAATGTAAGCGCCAATTTTGCCAACATTGGCGAAAATCTTTTTGAGGAAGGCGAGATATTGTCTATCCCCCAGTATAGCGGCTATGCCATAGGATATGGTATGGAAACCATTATTGGCCCTATTGAAATAAAGCACAGCTGGTCGCCCGAGACAAACATGCACAATACCTGGTTTAGTGTAGGTTTCTGGTTTTAATAGTTATGGATAAAAAAGAGTTAAGGCAAAAATACAGGAGCATGAGGCAGGCACTTACATTAGAAGATGTTGAGGAAAAAAGCCTTGCCATAGCCAACAATTTGCTAAAGCTGCCTATATGGGATAAAACCTATTACCATGTTTTCCTGACGATTGAAGAACAGAAAGAGGTACATACTGATCTATTACTGCACATACTTTCGGGTAAAGACAAGGAAATAGTGGTATCTAAATCTGAATTTAGTGATTATTCTATGAAGCACTACCTCCTTACCGATAATACCCGGCTTGTAAAAAATCAATATGGAATACCCGAGCCTGCAAACGGGCTCGAGGTACCGCCACAAATGCTTGATGTGGTTTTTGTACCCATGCTTGCCTTTGATATTTATGGCAACCGGGCCGGCTATGGCAAAGGGTTTTATGATCGTTTTTTATCGCAATGCCGCAAAGATGTGCTTAAAGTCGGGTTGAGCTTTTTTGAAGCCGAACAAAAAACTATACCAAACAATCCTACTGATATTCCGCTTTCTATATGTGTAACACCTGATAAAACCTATCAGTTTTAATAGCTTATCATCAATCCAATAACAGTTGATTTCCAGCAATATAGCCCTTCTAATGTTAAGTTTTAAGGTGTAGGCAAAAACTTAACATTGAAACACAACAAATTATCTTTAGCTGTGTTAATTTTGCGTTAACTTATTGTTAATACAAAATAAAGCATCATGATTAAAGAAGACTTAAGGCTTGTAGAGTACACCGTTACCGAAAAAAGCAAATCAAAGAAAACGAAGAAAACTACTTCTAAAACCAAAAAGAAGATTGGCCTGTTCCATGCCTGGGGCACAACAACCAATGGCAAGGGTAAAGAACAGTTTTTCGGGTTAGTAGAAGACACACAAACCGGTAAGCTATTAGAGGTAAGCTATAAAAACCTGCGTTTTATAAACGAGGCTGACCTTGAAATATTTGCTGAAACGGAAGAACTTACAGAAGAAGAAACAAGTACTGAAGTTGAAAATACAGAAGCTGTTTCTGAATAGTGTCCCCCGGATTATCTTCAAAATAAATTAAGGCTGCTTATTAAAGCAGCCTTAATTTATTCATACCGCCATCTACGGCAAGCACCTGACCTGTAATCCAGCGCGAAGTATCGGTAAGCAGGAATGCAGCAGCATTTGCTATATCTGCAGGGTTACCTACTATTTTTAACGGATTCCTGTTCTTAGCTGCCTCAGCCTTTTCAGGAGAACCCAGTAACTTCTCGGCAAGCGGTGTATCGGTTAAAGAAGGTGCTATACAATTAACGCGTATTTTTGGAGCAAACTCAGCGGCAAGCGAACGCGTAAGCCCTTCCAGTGCACCTTTTGCCATGCTTACAGATGCGTGAAAAGGCATTCCGGTTTGAACAGCTACGGTGCTTATAAATACTACAGATGCTGCTTCGCTTTTTTTGAGGTTGGGCAGGTAAGCCTGTACAAATGCGGCAGCACCTAATGCACTAACGGCATAGTCATTTTCAAAATCCTGCTTGCTGATGCGATTAAACGGTTTCAGGTTAATAGTCCCGGGAAAGTAAACAACGCCGTCTATAACCTCATCAATGGCAGGGAAACTTCCAAAAGAATAACCCTCTGCTTTGTGCCATCCGTCATATTTTCCATTATCATTTTTGGTAGAAAGGCCTATTACCCTGTGTCCCTGCTCTTTTAATAGTTGCGCGGTTTGCACAGCCATTGCAGATGATGCGCCTGCAAATAAAAATGTAGCCATAGCTTTAAAGGTTTATACTACAAATTTAGTTAAAGCAAATGGTGATGAACCTTCAACAAAAGCTAAATTAATAATAACCGGATTACCTTTTACTTATTTTGTTACCGGTTATGTTGCGCTGCCTGCTGCATTTAAAACGGCCAATCTCTTCGCTTCGCTTTTTGGCATGTTTGGTTTTGCAGTTTTCTACACGTGTGCGCCAAAGCCTGTAGCTCGATGGCTTTAGTTCGCGCTTCATAAGTGCCTTTACTTTATCTTCGGTAAGCCCGAACTGGTACTCAATAGCATCAAAAGGGGTACGGTCTTCCCAGGCCATTTCAATTATGCGGTCAATTTCTGCTATCGTAAAGTCTCTTTCAGTATTTGCCATAGTTTATATGTTGTTTAGCCAAAGGTTCCTGAAACTCTTATCAGCATCATAATCAGATGCCTGCTTTTGCGGATTAAACTGGCGTTCTTCGCGCGGATCGTTACCCACTCCTGCTATATAAGCCCAGTTACCCCAGTTGCTGGATGGGTCATAATCAATAAGCATTTCTTCAAAGTAGGCAGCGCCATAACGCCAATCCTGGCCCAAGTCATGGCAAAAATAGCTTGCCACATTCTGCCTGCCCCTGTTACTCATATAACCGGTAAGCTTTAATTCGCGCATGTTGGCGTCAATAAAGTCCTGCCCCGTTTCGCCATCAATCCATTTTTGTATTACATCCGGGCTGCAGCCGCCACCAACAGGCTTGTTTTTAATGCCGCCTTTCAGGAACAGGCGTTGGCGATGCTTCTTCATCATAAACCGGAAGTAATCGCGCCACAAAAGTTCAAATATCATCCAGTAGGTGCTTTTGTTGGCGCCAAACTTTTCTTCATATTTTTTAACCTCATGGTACACCTCGCGCGGAGAAAGGCAGCCCATAGCCAGCCAGGGCGAAAATTTAGACGAATAATCGGCCCCTACCATACCGTTGCGGGTATCTTTATATGTGGCAATGCCCTGCTGTTCAAAAATATAATAATTGAGCCTTTTAAGCCCTGCTGTTTCACCTCCTTTAAACGGCAACACGCCACGTGCGTCAGCAACTGCCGGCTCAAGGCCAAGATCCTGTAATGTAGGCAGCTCTAAAGGCGCTATAACAGGGCTTGGTATATGCTCCGGCTTTTTAAAGACAGGGCGTATGCCTGCTTCTTTTTCTATTTTTTTACGGAATGTTGTAAACACATCGGGGATTCCCTTAAGCGGAAACGGAAGGTCTTCTGCATGGTAAAGGGTACTGGTACTGAATGTTTCTACCACACAGCCTTGTTTCCATAATGCTGCCGCTACCCTTTCTTCCTGCTTTTTCTCATCTGTGGTAACCTCTTTTTTGGCATATACTTTCTTGGCATTATACAGGCGGGCAAGGCGTGGCAGCTCTTCTTCGGGAATACCTTTTACCACTACAAGCCCGCTTTGGTATTGCCGCAATTGCGCATCAAGGTCGGCAAGCGATTCTAAAAGAAACTGTGCGCGATAACTGCCCGTTTTTTGAAATCCAAACTTTGTTGTGCCAAACTGGCTTTCATCTATACAAAAAACAGGAACCACACTGCTGCTTTGCTGAATGGCCCGCACCAGCGCCTCGTTATCATGAAGCCGTAAATCGGTTTTAAACCAAACAATGGAAACAGGCATTTTGAGAGATTTTTGTTTTATTTAAAAGTATTCTAAATAAAAATGCATTACAAAGGTAAAGCAAAAAACGCCTTTGCAAAACTAATTTAAAGATATTTATTGATTGTTTAATCAGTTATTTCTTCTTAAAAAAGTAATAATAAGCCTGATTTTTAAGAGCCTAAAGATTATATTTGATAGATAACGATAATATACTTTGCAATATGAAAACCCTGCGGCTTATACTTGGCGACCAGCTCAACATAAAGCACTCATGGCTAAGGAATACAGAAGATTCCGTAATGTATTGCATGTTCGAAATGCGACAGGAAACAGATTACACCTACCACCATATACTAAAAGCTGCTGCCTTCTTTGCTGCCATGAGAAGCTTTGCAAAACAGCTTGAAACCAACGGGCACAAGGTTATTTACTACCGGCTTGACGCTAAAGAAAATAAACAAAAGTTAACAGATAACCTTACTAACCTTATCGGTTCACTTACTGTAGAAAAGTTTGAGTACCAGCTCCCGGATGAATACAGGCTCGACGAACAACTAAAAGCATTCTGCAAGGGTTTAAGCATTAAAAGTGAGGCTTTTGACACAGAACATTTTTATACAACACGCACCGAGCTTGAGGATTTTTTTAAAGGTAAGAAGCAATTGCTGATGGAAAATTTTTACCGGTATATGCGTAAAAAGCATGACATATTGATGGAAGGTAAAAATCCTGAAGGAGGAAAATGGAATTATGATGCAACCAATCGCAACAAATGGAATGACAAGGATACAGTACCTGAAAAACCCGATTTTAATCATGATGTTAAAGATATTATTTCCTTGCTGGAAAAGCAAAGTGTAAAAACAATGGGCCGTGCAGGAAACGGTTTTATCAACCAGCCGCTTACACGGAAGGAGGCTTTAGAGCTGCTTAAGTTTTTCTGCGAAAAACTGCTGCTGCATTTCGGTGACTACCAGGATGCCATGCATACTGAAGAAACAACATTATTCCACTCACAGCTATCGTTTGCCATAAATGCCAAGATCATTTCGCCACGCGATGTGGTAGCTACCGTGCATAACTACTACCACAAACATAAAGATGCCATAAATATTTCTGAAGCAGAAGGCTTCATACGGCAGATAATCGGGTGGCGCGAGTATATGCGCGGCATATACTGGATGCACATGCCCCGTTACAAAAAAGAAAACTACTTTGGCAACAAAAACAAACTGCCTGATTTTTACTGGACAGGACAAACAAAAATGAATTGCCTTAAGCACAGCGTGAATAACTCGCTGGATACTGCCTATGCCCACCATATACAGCGACTTATGGTTTTAGGCAATTTTGCATTACTGATACAGGCCAGCCCTGATGAAGTAGATGAATGGTACCTGGGTGTATATATTGATGCGGTAGAATGGGTGCAACTGCCTAACACAAGGGGCATGAGCCAGTTTGCCGATGCCGGTACCGTTGCTACCAAGCCCTACATTTCGAGTGCCAATTATATTAACAATATGAGTAACTACTGCGGCAGTTGCTTTTATAATGCCAAGACCCGGACAGAAGAAAAAAGCTGCCCCTTTAACAGCCTGTACTGGAACTTTTTATACACCCAAAAAAAGCTGCTTGAACAAAACCCGAGAATGGCGTTTATGTACAAGCAGCTTGATAAAATTAAACCCGAAGAAATAGAACTTATATTAAAACGGGCAGATAAAATAATAAATGCCCCTGACGATTTTTAGTTAATTGCCTTCCATAAATGCTATAACATTAAACATGGTACGCTCCGTTATACCATATTGCTCGGCGGCACAGCCTGCCGCGTGTGTTTTACGGGTTTTTTTAAAGTGCTTTTGCTGGTATTCCATTTCTTTAAGGTAAGCCTCATAGTACACCTTCCAGTCCAGTATATGCACCGGCATAAGACCTTTGCCCATCAGCTTCATAAAGGTTTCTCCCAGGTTTAATATTGTTTCATAACGGTTCATTACCATTTACTTTCAGGGCAAATATCATTACTGCGCACCTTGGCGCTAAGGGGGCAGCCGCATTTGCTGCAATAAGCCCCCTCTACCTCTGTAAGGTCATCTTTAATAAAGGCGAGTAACTTGCCATTCCGCAGGCTTGGGCAGGCGGCACATACAGCGGCACGCTCCTTAGCAATAACCTCCGTTACCTCGCTTTTATCAAGATAATTTTTCCATCCCGATAAAATTTCTTTCAGCATTATATTATTTGAAGATATAGTTCAAAAATCGGCATCCTGCCTTATCCTTACATAACTGTTACTCTCAGTAACTATATCCTGAACCGCCACTACAGGGGCAGGCATCCTGCTGTTGGCATCGGCTATTTTGGTGGCGAGTTCGTCCGTATCCAAACCGGGCTGCGCAATAGAGCGCGACACTATACCCCCATTGGCAAAATAGTTGGGCGCCGTACCCCCACCAGCCGGAAACGCGTTATTGAATGCCATGAAATGCTGTGCCGCATTTCGGTTCATTACCCCTATAAGCTCGCCCTTTTCAGCTTCAAACTGCGTACCGTCAGCCCCGGTAAACAACGTGCCCCCTTCGCTGTGGCGTTTGCCCCCTATATTAAAAAGGGCGCCTTTTTCGGCTTTTGGTGTTTCCGGTTTTTTTGTACTGGCAATTTTTCTCACGGTTTGTAAGCCCGATGCTACTGCTGCTGCTGCTGCAGCGATACCCAGCCCCGGCCCAACTACAGGTATAACCGACATAGAGCTATAAGCTGCAACCGCACTTTTGTAGGTATCTATGGTGGCCTGGGCAATGGCCATTGCTCTGCCTGCCGCACTTTCTTTACCCATTATAGATGAAAGACTGCTAAGCGTGGTAGATGCTAGTTGCAGCTTATTATCCATTACCTCTTTGCGGATGTCTTTTTCCTCTTTTGCGTACTTTTCATCAATGAGGTTTAGGTCGGCTCCTGTTGCCTTTGCTGCATCAACCTCCTGCTGTTTTCTTATAGCCAGCTCATCCAGTTGGGCTTTTAGGTTATAATCGGTATTCTCTGTATTGGCAAGGCGCCTGTTCTCTTCGTCAATGGCTTTCTTTTTATCTTCTGCTTCTTTCTGTTCTGTTTGCAGCCCTTCTTTGGCAACGCGGTTCTCATTATCTATGGCAGTAATAGCTTCATTATACTGCTGCTGGCTTATAACGCCTTCCTGTAGGCGCACAGCTTCATAATCCCTGCGCTTTTGCGCTATGGCATCAAGGCTGGCTACCTCTGCATTAAATTTTTCTTTAGAGAAGAATATGTCGTTTTCATGTTTTACCGTGTTGGCATTAATATAATCATTAAGCTCCTGCAACGCATGCTCTGAAACAAATGCCGCCTGAGAAGCCATAAAGTTTTTCTTTGCCTCGGCAACAGCGCTGTCCAGCTTTTGCAGGTCGGCAGCTTTTTTACCCGAAGCTTTAAACTCTGCCTGTGCAGCAGCAATAGCTGTATTTTTAACCTGTTCTATTTTACTTATTTCCGCTTCAAGCATTTTAGATTTCTCTCCCGATGCGGCTATATAAGATGCTGTGTACTCATTCTGCTTTTGGATGCTCTCATCCAGTAGCTTCTGTCTTTCGGCAGCCTGCGCTTTATCAAAAGCGGCACGCTTTTTCGCTGATGCTATTGCCGCTTCATTATTGGTAACAATAACATTTCCATCACCTGTTGTGCCACCCCCGCCGCCGGTACCTGTTGCAGCAGCGCCCTCACCTTCACCCTTGCCTTCTTTTGGTTTGGCAGGCCCGGTCTGAGTGGTTTTTATTTCTGTTTCAATCACGACTTTTTTAGATTTCCAGCTTTCCAGCTTTCCCTTCACACGGTCAACATCCACACCAAGTGCCCTGAGAACAGGCGAGGCTGTTTCCAGTATGCTTTCAAGAAATTCTATTACGGTGTTCTTCATGCTGTTAAAAGTATCTTTTATGGTATTTACCATATTGGTAACACCATCTCTAACAGCATCAAAAGCCCCCATAAAGTCGCCTTTAAGTAATTTGGTAACCACCTTTACAATAGTACCTACCGTATTGCTGATAATCTTAAACCCGGAACTGAAAAAGCTGAAAAACAGACTAACTGTAGTTTTCAGGTTGTTCCATACCTGTACAAAAATTACACCTATCAAATCGATTACCGGTTGCAGGTTGTTTTTAATATCTGCAAGGTATTCGAGTAATGAGCCCAGTGCATCGAGCGCGGCGGTTTTAATTTTTGTCCATACAGTGCCCAGCCCGTCAATTTCAAACAGGTCTGCCTGTGCCTTGTTAAGCTTTTCGTTTGCTTTGCGTAAGTCGTCACTTGCCTGTGCAGAACTACTCAGCGCTTTTTTAGATGTTGTCCCTAAAGAATCTAACAACTTGCCTGCTGAGCCTGCCTCCGCACCCATTTTTCCAAATAACTGCGTGGTAAGGTTAAGGCTTTGCTGTTGCGACAATCCGCTGGTTTTGCTTTTATCGGCAATATTCTGCAGGGCAGTTTTAACCGAGATTTCTCCCGTTTTCACTTTACTAAGCAAATCGTTAGAAAAAGTAGCGCCAAAAGCATCGGTAAGCGCATTGCGCATTTCTTGACTCTGCCTCTGCAATGCAGTGCCTGCTGTGGCAAGGGCTTCGGGCAACTGCTCTGTATAAACCCCCAGGTCATACCCTGTGTTTACTACATTAACAAGTTCCTGTGCCGAATAACCCGCCTCTGTAAATGCCGGGCTAAGTTGTGCAATACTGTCTATAAACTGCTCGTTGCCCGTTGCGAGCCCCTGTGCAATCACCCCATTGGCTTCGCTCATTGATATGCCGAAAGAATCAGAAAGGGTTTTAGCTTTCTGGGCTATGTCATTAAAATCTTTGCCGTATGTTTCTGCCGTAGCTTCTATCTCCGACCGTACACCTGATATTTCTTCCTTGCTTACACCGAGTTCTTTTAGCTGCTTGTTCATTTCGGTAAGCCCGCTGTTGTAGTCCCAAAGGGCTTTAATCCCCTCGCTTATGCCTACAAGCGCGGTTATGGCAGCGCCAATCGGTGTGGCTATAAACGCCATAGCACTGCGGGTCATTCCCATTAAGCCCTGTGCCATGCCGTTAAATGAACTTTTTACCAAGGGGCCAACCCCACCCGCCTCCTGCGCTTTTGTGATAAAATTGCCCATGCCGCCATTAAAAACGTTTATATCATCAAAAGCATCAGTAAGCTGCTTCTTGTAGTCATTAAATGTTTTGCCGTGCTTAGCTGTTTCCTTATCGGCTTCCCCTGTAAGCTTATTTAATTTTCCTAATTTATCATTTACGGTAGCCAGTACATCCTTAAAATCCTTGAGATCGTCTTTTGAATCATTTAGATTGCCTGAAAGCCCATCAAGGCTGTCTGATAATTTATTTATCTTTCCTGTGGCTGCATCGGCACTGGTACTGACATCTTGAATCCTGTCAGCCGCTTTTTTGGCGTTCTTTGCCATTCCGGAGAGCTCATCTGATAGTTCCTGGTGGGCTTTAGCGTTTTTAGATGCCATTTCCGTTAGTTTCTTTTGCGACTTGTTCAGTTCCTTGCTATTTTCATTAATAGCACTTAATGCCTGCTCCTGCTGGTTGAGTACTTTAAGAAATACCCTGAACTGGCTCTCCAGGTTTTTGTATTCGGAAGATGCGGCTGCCCCTGCTTTTTTAAGCGCATTAAGCTGCTTTTCCAGCTTGTGTAAAATATCGATTGTTTCTTTTGTTGCTTTTACAAGCCCTTTTGTATCAAGGTCAAGTTTTGCCAAAACTATTTTTTCATCTGCCATTGCTATTCTACTGTTAGGGTTAAACTATTGCTTACAAGGCTGTTTCTTTTATCTGAAGGCACTATTGATAACGACAGGCTGTAGGTGCCCGCCACGTTGCAGGTAACGGTATATTCATAAGGGCTGATTTGCTGTATAGTGCCCGGAGCTGACAACACGAAGTTGAAAGCTCCCGTATTATATAGCGTGTGCTGCCACACCGTTACAGGAGTGCCTGCCTGCAGGGTTACCGAGGTAAGCCCGAGCCCGAAGTTTATAACCGGGCTATCGGGTGTAATGGGTAATGTCATCATAAATAAATGATAGTGTTTGATGGAATTGTGATGTTTACTATCTGCGAGGTGTACGTTTCTCCTGTAAAATCTTCCGACACCTGCAACCTGAGTTTATAGCTACCGCTGCCGTTAGCACTGAAGTATACAGAAGGGCTGTTAGGCGACGCAGAGTTTACCTGCTGCCAGTTATCCTGGTTGGCTGGCGAATACTCCAAAAGTACCAGGGATGCGCCAGCCATATTGAGAGTGAAGTAAACAGCAGCAGTATATCCTGTTACTATTACTTTATCAATCTTTATTTGTGGCGGTACAGCTACGTCCTGCGGGCTTAGGTGTACTTTTACAAGCTCGCACGCTACAGGCTTACCGGGTATGTAGTTGTTTATCTTGTTCATGATGAAATAGCCCGATAACTGCTCTATATAATACAGCTTCTTAAAATCAAAATTGGCAATATCGGCATCCGTAAGGTACAGTTCTGCCGTAACCAAAAGGGCTTTTTGCAGCAGGGTATGAATGGGCTTGTAATACGTTTGCATTATGTCTGAAAAAGAAAGTTTTCTGAAGCTTTCAGCATATACAAAAGCTGAAGTAATTTCATCTTGCAATAATCTTGACTTCAGCGCTACATGCTTGTTAAGGCGCATGGCTCTTAAAAAATAATACCTGCCGCTGAGCGATTTATATTTGGTTACAAGCTGTGTTTCCCCTGTTTCTTCATCGGTTACTTCTTCCTGCTCCTTTTCCCACATTTTATATACATTGCGCATGGCAGAAAGGTACCGCGTTCGTATACGCTCAGGGCTGTAAACCTTACTGGTAAAAACATTCTTACTTTCTGCAAGGAGTTCGTTGTTTACTTCAATAGCACCATCGTTAAAATCCTCATCCGCAGCATTATACTTGTAGCGGTACCAGTTGGTTTTTGCATAGCTGCCGTAAACATATTTTTCTGATTTCTTTTTTGAGAATTTTTTACTCCAGTCTACCGCATTACCACCGTTAAGCTGCTCCTGCAACGTGTAGAAGGTATATTTCTGCGAATATTTATCTTTAAATAATGTCAGGGCAAAACGCTGGATGACCTCCTTAAGAAAGTCGCGTATCGAAAAACTGGCAAACGGGATAGCAAAATCATACTCATCCTGATTAATTTTTACCAGTTTTAAACTGAAGTCCTGGACAGCGCTAACGGCAAAACCATGTGTGCTGCCCTCGTTAGCGCTTTTACCAATCATAAGGCAGATACTGTCGCCCGCATCCAGGCGAAAAACACTTTTAAGTTCGAAGGGTGAGCCCGATTGCAGGCCATCGGCTATAATCCTCCAGGGTAAAACCGCCTGAGAAGACAGGAACGCACTGTTTTTACCCAGGAAAAGCCTGAAACGTTTTAATTGGTTATAAAAATTTTGAGCCGTTATTTTACCTGCAACTTCTATCCTGTAGTAACCGGCCTCAGTTACCTTTAAATGCCTGTTTTGTACCAGCGACTGCAGGTTATTGGTTTGCCATGCATTGTAACCTACATAATAGGTTCTTGTATATGCTCCATTTGTCTCATATCCCATTTCATCGGGATCATTTTCAAAAACATCCTCTTCAGTGTCCTGTGGCGAAACCCCTTTGGGGTAGGTCATCCAGAGGTTCTTAAAATCTTCTGTATTAAAAACAGCACCTTCATAAGTGATGCCATAGGTAGTGAATATCTTATCCCATAGCCATGCGATATTTACCGATGGGATAAGATAGTCGGCATCAAGTAGTACATTTGTATGATTAGGCTGGCCGGTACTGCCATTATAATCGGCGGCTATGTAACGGTAAGGCTTGTTTTGTGTCCATGAATCTCTTATGGCATAAACACTTTTCAGGTGCTCCAACTCGGAAAGGTCAAGGTCTGAAAGGTTTTTATTTTCTATGGCTTTATACAGGTCAATAATACCGTCGTATATAACAACATCAAAATCATCTCCCGAATCGGTAATCTGCGCCCAGCCATTATACACAAAGCACTCACCGCTTTCGCTGTAAAGGCTGCAATCATTTTTTCGGTATGGTATATCAGAATCATTTCCTGTTACGGTAAGGAAGTTCATGATACGGAGGTTGTTTGCCGTTTTGGGCAGCTTAAACTTGTTGGTATAGCTTGCCTGGCGGTCTTCCAGGCTGTTTAGGTCGTTAACCTGTCGCGTCTGGGCAATAACCTGCCCGGGTTCTGTATCGGCCTTTTCGCCGTTAATGTAAAGCAGTAAAGACAAAATTGTGGTAGTTGAACAGAAATATCGAGAGAGCCTTTAAGCTATGGCAGCAATGCCCTACAGTGTTTGGGTGTACCTTTGCGGCAGCTCTAAATCAAAAGTGAAGTTGGTTAACGGCTGCCTTGCATTTTTTATCCTTGCATTACCTGTTTTAAGGGTAACCTCAACCCAGTCGTTATAATCGTTTTGTGCATAGGGCCTGCCGGTAAACAGGTATATCTTGGGGCTGTCTAAAATTCCCTGAACAATAGCGCGCTCATCTTCATTAAGCAACTCTGCTACCACTTTTATAGTATCCTGGCTTTCTTTGCCAAGCGTGGCGGTACGGCCAAAAGTGCTGTCTATATTATTAAAATCGGTATTGATTTCACCCAGTTGTTTGGTACTCCTGTCGATACTGTATGTGTTTTCGAACAGCCAGTAGTTATACCCACCCATCGCATTGAGCCATTTTAGATATACGCCTTGGGTGTGAGCCGATTTTTCAAGTATCAGGTATTTATCATTGATAGTAGAATGACTGCCTTTCATAAACACCAGGTTGTTATGCCCGTCCGATAACGGTAGTATATCTTCCAGTGTTACGTTGGTGCGCCCGTCTGACACTACAAGCCGCTCACCGTAGCCCAGCGTATTAAAATCCATACTGAGCAGGTTGGTTTCGTTTTTTACCTTCAGGTTAATACCATTACTGTAAAAAGGTATATCAAAAGGATAGCCCTTCCAGTACTTTAAATAGTACTTATTGGCAGAGTCTTTTACAAACGGCGACAGGATAAGCATATCGCTAATCCTGAAATTATGGAAGCTGCCGGGCTGCTGAACACCCGCCAGCCATGACAGCACAAACGAAACATTCTCGGTAGTGTTATTTTCATAATATACTTCGAATGTGATATTGCGCTGTGTAAAAGTGCCCTGGCTGAAGTTATAGATAAAGCTGTCAGGCTCATAGCCCATGATGTTTGTCTGGAGCGTGTCGTTAAAATTACGGGTATTGATAAGCGCCGAAACATAGGGCTTAAAATTAAAATAGAACTGTCCCTGCGGGTTGGGGTAAAGCGTAACATTTATTTTTTGCAGGGTATCATATATGCGGCATGACAACGCAGGGATAGCACTGTTACTGTAAAAAAGTATTATATCATTATTAAAAGCCATACGTAGCTTTTGTGTATCTAAGGGTTGCAGGAACTGTATCATTTAGCTGCAATTTGTTTTAAGAAATCAATTATATCTTTTGTAAACCGGCTGATTAGGGTATCGCCTGCCCTGTCTATTACCTGCTGTATGCGTTGCGGGGTTAATACCTCAGCAGCCAGTTCGGTGCCTTTTTTATCAGGCTTCCAGCCCTCGCGGGCTATCTTCCGGGCAATAACATAAGCAAGCCCACTAACCGATTGCTCTTCGGCAATCAAATCAGCAATGCCCCGCTCCTGCAGCCATTGTTCTATCGCCTTTGTGGGCGGCTGCTTGCCGGGTTTCCTGCCCTCAAGGTAACCGCTACCCAAAAGGGTAACACTACCCTCTGTAACCTGCACCTCTAAAGATTGTGCCCAACTGCCTGTACCTGCACTGGCGCTCTTTGCATATAGAGCCGCAATTTCGCCCTTTAGTTTTTCAAACTCGGCTTGTAGTATTTGTGCAACATCAGTCATAGCTGCCCGGTATAGTAACCTTATAAGAACACAAAAGGCCATCCATGTTGGCATCGAGCGCATCGGTAACATCTATGTTGTCCCACTGGGTAACTACTGCACCTGTACAGGCCAGCCCGTTGCCAAGCGCTATAAACAGATCGAGTAGCGGCTCTATGGAGAGGGAATACTTACAGGGAAGCAATGCATTCCTTTCAGCGAAATATTGCTCATCAAGGCTGCTTTGCTTTACAAGGAAAAACTTACCTTCATAGTTTGTTGCTATAATTTTGGTGCCGCTGCTGTTGTATTCGCTTTTGCGATTGGTAAACTCATGCAGCAGGTATATTTTGCCTGCTTCTGCGCTGCCGTCTAAAAGATTGAGGGCGGCTTTTTTGCCGTAGTGGTATTCTAACTGGTTACTTTCGGCAAGGTTTTGTAGAATGCGTACTATATCCATACACTAATGGCTAATTAAAGCCGGGATGATTTATAGAAATATTGATATTGAGAAATCAGCTTAGCTGGAGTTTCCTGTAATCCTGTTCTACTTCGTTCTGTACTTTGGTTTGTGCCAACAGGCTGAAAATTTCGCCATAAGGCCTACGCCCTAAATCGAACGGGTACTGCCCCAGCATTTTGCCGAGCTGTACCAGCGGCAGTGTATCGCTGTACGGGTTAAGCTTATCTGCCCCTGCCATTTTCCAGAGGTGGCTGTCGGTGCTTTGCGAAAAAAATATGGTGTTTTCAGTTTTTACCACACGCTCTAACTCGCTAAGAAGATATTGCCGCGCTGAATAATATTCTGTTATGCGGGCTTTCCAGAATTCTTTTTCAGGGACATCATAACAAATAGCGAACAACTCATAAACGCCCGGCCAGTTTATTATTTTTGGTAAAAGCCGTATGCAGTACTTTACATTTGCATAAGGCATAGCGTTAATATGCATTTGCCGTTTGGCAAAACAGTTTTCAGGATTAAGGTGCTGCAAGATGCAATCATAATGATACTGATCCTGAAGGCGTGAAAATTTTTGTAACGTGATGTTTTTCATTTTAGCTGATTGGAAAATATTGCCATGGCAGTTACTATTTTAGTGATACCTGCGTTATACTTATATATCGATAATTTAGCCTCACATGAAAGCCTTCATTTTCTCACTCTTATTATTATTATTGCTGGCAGCCTGCAAACCTGTGCCTGAAACCTGCCGGCAACTTGAAGCCATTGTTACCCATGAAAAATTCTTGAAGCATTTCCGGCTTTGTGAGCGTAACGATGTTAGCGTTGCCCTGTATAACAGCGGTGAGGGCGATGACCGCAATTTGCTGTGTGAGGGCTTAGAACTGCCCTGCGGTAAAATGGTTTATTCATATAATGCTGACTTTGATGTGAACTTTGAGAAAGCATCTAACGGTAAAGTAACAAACCCCCGGATTGTGTATTTTAAGGTTAAGAACAAATATGAGTTCCTGGAAACGGAAACCAACCGCCACCTGATTGCCACAGTTGCTGATAATGGCACTATCAGCTTTAGCAGCATCGGCGTCTTTTAACCGTTAGCCTACCCTTACCCTGGTGCGGTAATCTTTGCGCAGGGCAAACCAGTACCGCATCATTATACTGTCCCACTCGTCGGGGCTTCGCCCTATAAGCTCCTTAACCCTGTCTTTGGGTAATATGCCCTGTCTGCCTTCTTTGTCTAAATCGCGCAATTTTACCTGCTCCAACTCTTCCGTAACGCATTGCTGAACCGCATCATCATCACACTTTTCACCGGTAAGGCGGCTGGCAATCATTTCTGCCATCTTAATGCTGCACTGGCTTTTTAAGCTATCGAAGTTTGGTTTCACATAAATACCGCCCTCACGAATCTCTAACGGCACCGAGTTGTTTATAAAGCCTTTACACTTTAAAAAATCGACCACACCACCGCCCACACCATCCTCATCCGCTATTGTGTTGCTCAACGAAATGCTAAACCTTTTTTGCAGGGCGCGGGCGCGGGCTACTACGGCATCAAGCCCTGATTTGGCTATGGCATCTCGGTAAATGCATACCCATCCGTGCCATACCCTGAAAACCGTTTTATCGCGGCCTTTGCGGGCAACATCTATAGTCAGGTATTTCATGCCCTCTGCCTTAATGTGCTGCGGATTAAAATAATCGGCTATGGCATCATGTTCTATAAGCGTTGCCGGGTCATCATCATACTCCCAGTTACCGTAGTACAGGCGTTCGCGACTGTTTTTATCAAGCCGCAGTAACGACTGCAGGTAGGTTGGGTGCAGGTGGGGGTTATCGGCAGGCAGGCTTTGCACAAACCTGCGGTAATCCGGCAGTGTGCCCTCGCGCCAGGGCTTGTAAAACTCTTTATAGGCCCAGTTTTTGGCAGGGTTACAACTGCCCAGCATCTTGGGCATCAGCTTATATTCTGCCAGCTTGTAGCGAATACGGCTTTTAACCATCTGCCATGCATGGTAGGCCACCTGGCTGCACTCATCTATAAATGCACCTGTAATTTCCAGTGAGCCGAGGCTCTCGAAGTTTGGGTCGCTTGGGTAATGAAAAAGATCTTTCAGCAGTATCTCGCTGCCGTTGTTCCAGCGTATGCTATGCTCCTGTGCCCGGTAACTAAATTGCTTTGAGAGTTTTAGCTGCGTTGCCAGCTCAAAAAACGTATTCAGGGTGGTTTCCTTCAGATTCTTGAGCTTACTCCGCCCCATCAGCCAGCGTGTTCCCGGATATTTCTGGCACATTTCCATCAGCCACAGGCACCCCAAGGCGCTTTTACCCCCTCCGGCTGCCCCGCCATATAACACCTCCTCCGTTACATTGTCTTTTAAAAACCATATTGCGTGTTCCTGCTTAACCAAAAGTTTCATCATCTGCTGGGTTTTGGCCTGAGCCCAAATTAAGCCTGATATCTTTTAGCGGCTCTTCGGTGTCATCGTCATACTTGCCGCTCCACATTTTCGGGTTGCGGCTCCTGAGCCAGAACTGCTGGCTGCGGAAGTCGGCCGGAACGTGTTTCTCCACATTGATTATCTCTATACGCTCTTTTTCTACCCGCTTGCCGTTTTCGTCATAATATACTTCTTTGCATTTTATGGCCTGCCGGGTGGTAACAATACGGTCGAGCGTGGCCTGATACAGCGAATGCGCCACTTCCATGTCGGCTATTTTTTTGCCGCGCAAAAGGGCATCGTTAAATGCAGGGTGTGATTTTTTCCAGGCAATTACTGTGCTTTTTGATACGCCAAAAAAGGCGGCAAGCTCAGCATTCGTAGCGCCAAGCAGGCACAGTTTATAGGCCTGCACCGGATAATCTTCATTATACCGGCTGTTGCCGTGAACGGGGGGAGTGTTTACATTTTGCTTTAAGGTTTGCAGGGCAGCGCTTTTGGTTGTTTTAGCGCTTTTCATTTAGTTGGTGTTGGGAAATATTGCTACAAGGTTTGCAAAGTTTTTTCAAAAACTTTTTTGAATTTCCGTTTAACTTTAATAGATTTTATAAAACATCTCAGAATATCTTTTAAAAGATCTCCTTTTAGTTTTCCTTTAAATTCAAAATCAATACCATCAATACTGTAATCAAGCTTTAAGCTTTGTGAATCCCAATCCTGTATCCATTCACCATAAACGTATGTATCTAAAGGAAAACAAAAGGGTGTTGTTCCTTCTGTTACTTCATCTCCATTAAGAAAGCGATAACAATTAAAATAACTCTTATCACAATTAATACATCCTCGTTGCATATTCTCAAGATGGTCTGGTACTCTACCTTTTGAAGTGGGTAAAGAAAGTAAAATCTTATTATTACCTTCTTCACTCAAAACTAATAAGTACTTATCGCGATTTGATCCATTATTAAACTGAAAATTAGGAATATAATATAAATCTGAAATTTCAAGTTTCATTACTAGCAGTATTTTTTATCAACACTCTTCAAATCAAAATAATGATTAAACATTTCAATCTTTACTTCATCATCTTTGATCAAATCTGCGAAATCAATACTATAGCCAGAAGTAGTTGCTTTGTTATTATCAAAAAGCTCTCTAAGCCCTCTTTCTGTGACAACCTTATCCCAAAGCCCACCTTTCTTGTGAGTCAAATTACTCAGTTCAGAAGCAGTCTTATTACCTAATGAATTGACAACTTTATCAAGCAGCATTAAATCATAGTCAGAAAATTCATCATCATTAAATTCCTTTATTCCATTAATGATGCAAACATTCTCTGGCTTATAAGTAACTGAAATATATTCTCTAAGCAATTCAGGAGAATTTGAAAATTCATAATAAATATTTTGATCTACAGGACCAAGTTTCCAGACTTTCCAATCTAAACCAAAAAATGGAATTCCTGAATCATTAATGGATTTTTCTTCTAAGAAATAGAGAAGTTTAATAGCTTTCGTTTTTGGAATCTCACCTAACTTTTGCGTTATATAAATTAGGGAATTACCAATTTTATCAATTTCAGACTTAGTAAAACCCTTGTTATATATATTATTTAAGAAGTCAATATTCATAATTAATGGGCTTTAATCATGCAAAAATAAAAAAAAATGCATATACTCATGAACATTTTAAAAGTTATTAACAACAAATACCTCTATTATGATTGTAAGAATTCTCTACACTCTCACCAAATCATCTATAATAACGTTATTATAAGTGCCTTTTGAGCCGCTTATATGAAATTCTATTTCGGCTACATCGCCAGGCAATATGTCGCCCAGCAGCTCTATTTTTGTACCCAGTGCAGAGGGGTAAATAATCCTTCCTGACTCCTGCTCGAAATGCAGTTGCTGTACCGCAGTACCCATTTTGGTAGTTTTTATATCGCCTATGGCGGTAACTATCCCTTTTATTTTGAATTGCATATTTAAAGTTGGTTTAAAGAGCCCCCTGCCCTTAAAAACGGCAGAGGGCATATTAGTAATTATTGAGTTGGTCCGTTTTCTGTAACTCCTGCCGGTTGTTCCTCTTGTCCTTTGCCCGGCAGATGAACATTCTGGAAACACAGCCTGTTGGCTATGTGGTTAAACTCCAGCGAGCCTGCTTTTTTACCTGTCAGGTTATTATATATCACGGCAGGTGCCAGGTTAGCCAGCGCATGGAAGAAGTCGGCTGCGTTGGCGTTATCCTTCAGTTCTTCGGGAGCTATGGTGTGTTCTCCCCCATCCTCAAACAGTTGCTGCAACTGCCCGAGTATTTTTACAGTATATTGATGTTGTTTGTTTTCCATCTTAGTATTAAGCATTTGTATTATTCTGATGTTTTAGATTGCAGTGTTGTACTCTGCTGCTGCAACTAACTCTACATCCTGTGCCACAAGGTTATTATATTGTATGCCGCTGTTTTTAGAAGTTTTACCTTCAAGCGTTACAGTTACAGAAATCTCGTCGTTCTCTTTTAAATGATCAAGGTCGGCCATTTTCCTGCCGCGGAATTCAACAAAGGCTTTTTGCCTGAAGCCAGGAAGCAGGGTTACTACTTTCTTTTCGTGTCCGGCTGTGTTACGGTACTCAATACTTTCGATGTTTCCTGTGATTTTCATGATTGTAAATTTTTAATAATTATTAATTGAATACTTGGATTTTTAATCAGGCCCGCCTTACAGAATGTTTATTATGTTCTTGGCTTCATGCCGTGCAAGGCAGCTTAGCTGGTTTAGCACCTTCAGCTTTTGCTGCAAAAGGCCCGCTTTTAGTCCTGCAAGGCTGTCAAGATCCTTCCTGCGCTGCGCTTCTGTACTGAACAAACTGTAAAAAGGCAGCTTATCAATTGCCTGCATTTCCTGCTCACATTCGGCAATACGGGCATCTAACTGTTTAAGCCGTACAAAAATCTTTTTCATACTTATTCTGTAATGGTAAACCTGTAGTCTTTATTAAATAACATTATTGCTTTAGCTTCAAAATCAGCGCTGTGTTGCCTGCGTCTGCTTGGCGTCGTGTTGCTTACCAGTCCCTCTTTTCTTTTAATTGCATCAAGCTTTTGATACAAATCCCGGAGGCTGTGTTTAATAATTTCTTTATTGGCAAGCATGTAAGTGGTATTTTCAACACTATCTCCAACGTTTTGCGTACACAAAAAATGGATATAACATCTTTTTATAACTTCAAACATATAGATTTCTTTCATAATTTGTTGCTTATTACACATTTATTTATACCTTTGCTGAAATCATGGGACAAATTTAAGTGTAATATTCCACATTGCAAAATTTTTAAAGATTAAATTTCTCAGAGTAATGA
>NZ_JAMWYY010000021.1 GCF_024305175.1 Flavobacterium sp. | reverse complement strand
AAATTTAACATTACTGAAGTAAACAGTTTGTTTATAAACAATAATATAAAAATGTGAGTGTTGTTTTTTGTATTTTTGTTATTTATGTAAAAAATTATGCTGGAGAAAGAAACTATTAATTTTGAGAAAACGGTTATTGCAGGCGTTGTAACGCAGGAGCAGAGTGAGGATAAGCTTACCGAATATCTTGATGAACTTGAATTTTTAACCTTTACCGCAGGTGGCGAAGTGGTAAAAAGGTTTTCACAAAAAATGGATAAACCCAATCCTAAAACCTTTTTAGGGACAGGAAAAATAGAGGAGATACACACCTATGTTAAAGAACATGATGTAAAAACTGTAATTTTTGATGACGAACTCTCGCCGGCACAGCAAAAAAACCTGAATAAGATACTGGACTGCAAAGTGCTTGACCGTACTAACCTTATCCTTGATATTTTTGCACAGCGTGCCGAAACCAGCTATGCCCGCACACAGGTTGAGCTGGCACAGTGCCAGTATTTGCTGCCACGCCTTAGCGGTATGTGGACGCACCTTGAGCGCCAAAGGGGTGGTATTGGTATGCGTGGCCCCGGTGAAACAGAGATTGAAACCGACAGGCGTATTGTGCGCGACAGGATTGCCCTGCTGAAAGACAAAATTAAAACTATTGACAGGCAAATGTCGGTGCAGCGCAGCAACAGGGGTGCTTTGGTAAGGGTGGCCCTTGTGGGTTACACCAACGTAGGTAAATCTACACTCATGAATGTTATTAGCAAAAGCGAGGTTTTTGTAGAGAACAAGCTTTTTGCTACGCTTGATACAACTGTCAGGAAAGTAGTGATAAAGAACCTGCCGTTCCTGCTTAGCGATACTGTTGGGTTTATCAGGAAGCTGCCTACCCAGCTTATCGAGTCATTCAAGAGTACGCTTGACGAAGTTAGGGAAGCCGATTTACTGCTGCATGTTGTGGATATTTCGCATCCGGAATTTGAAGACCATATACAATCGGTTAATAGTATCCTTAAAGAAATAAAATCTGACGACAAGCCAACTATAATGGTATTCAATAAGATTGATGCTTATATGCCGCTTACCATTGATGAAGATGACCTTGTAACTGAGAGGACGACAAGGCATTACTCTTTAGAGGAATGGAAAGCTACATGGATGGCCAATGTGGGTGAAAACAATGCCCTGTTTATTTCTGCAATAAATAAAGAGAATATGGAGGAGTTCCGTCAAAAGGTTTATGAGGCTGTAAGGCAAATACATATTACCCGTTTCCCCTATAATAACTTTTTGTATCCGGATTATAACGAGAACAGTGCAACGGAAGAGGAATAGACATAAATATACATTAAAAAAGCGGCTAGGTTTTGCCCTAACCGCTTTTTATTATGCTGTACATTTAAGCAAAGAACCTTTCTTTGATAATTTTACCGTCTTCCCAATCCTGTATAGCCACCTCTGTAACCTTAAACGGTTTACACTCAACATCAAAATCGAACGACCAAACAATAAAACTCCTGTTCCCTTTTACAATTTTACCTGCACACGAGAAATCTCTTACGTTTGAGATTTTTGAAGAAAAACTGCGCCCGTTCTCAATATTTTGAGACATTCCTGTAACGGGTACTCCATCAAGATCTGTTTTTTCGATATCCTGATGATAAAATTTTTCAAAGGCCACTTCCCATTGACCTCCAACAGCTAATGATACCAGCTCATCAATCCAAACTGAAATATGTTGCTCTGACATTTTTTGGATTTTTAAATTTATAAATTCTGTAAAAGTTCTTTAACCGTTACCCGGTTGTTACTGTTAGGATGCGAATAAGGCAAAGTATTGAAATAGCGGTATATAATTGTACCATCAGTATCAATTATAAATGCCGAAGGTCTGGGTAAATAATTGCCGTTGCTGACGTTATTACCCACTACATCAATGTTATACTGATTATGTATGGCATCCATATCTTTGGTTACTTTAAATGCCACCTTGAATGCTTTTGATATTTTCAAACCTTCATCACTTAAAACAGTAAAAGTTGCCTTCGATTTACTAACGGTCTTCTTAATCCCATCGGCACCTTCTGGAGAAATGGCGATGACCGATACATTTCTGTCTGTTAATAATTGTAAGGAGTCCTGCAAACTTTTTACTGCCCTACTACAATTCGGGCACCAGTAGCCACGATAAAATAATATTACCACCTTACCTTTTTTTAAAGCATCTTTCAGCGTAACTACATTGCCATTCTGATCTTTTGCTTTAAAATCAGGTGCTTTTTCGCCAACCTTCAAACCGCTTTGTGCAAAAGCAAAAGCCGAGATCATTACTATTAGCACTACAAAAATTAATCTTTTCATTTTTTATTTTTGAATTATTAAACTAATCGTGAACCACCGTCAATATGGATTACCTCACCCGTTACAGAGGCATTCGACATTAAAAAGATAACTGCAGAGGCTACCTCTTCCGGAGACGCTATTTTTTTAACGGGAAGCGTTTTCGCAATGCCTGCCAAAACAGTAGTTTTGTTATCACCCATAATTTCGTCCCACATAGGGGTGTCGGTATAACCGGGCGAAACCGCATTAAAGCGGATGTGCGGGAACTCCATCACTAATACGCGGGCTAACTGCTCTGCCGAGGCTGTACCTAAGCCCGAAACCCACGCTCCGGCAATAGGCCTGTCGGTAGATACTCCTCCTGTAAAAATAATTGAACCTCCAGCATTCATTTTTGCGATGGCAGCCTTAACTACCCTCAGGCTTCCCAGCAATCGGGTATTAAAGCCTTGAAGCTTCTCTTCCAGCACACCATCAGTAAGTGCTCCCAGTGCGGTGCTGCCTGCTGCAATGTAAATGTGTTCGATACCTGATAAACTTTCAAAAAAAGCATTTACCTGATGCTCATCATTAACCTCCAACTCAAAACCTGTTACGGTACTGCCAATGTTTTTGGCAACAGTTTCGGCTTTTGCCTTATCACGGCTGGTTAGAATAACGTTATTCCCTAAATTAAAAGCCATTTCGGCAACAGCCCTGCCAATTCCCGAACTGCCGCCGATAACAATAATTTTTTTGTTTGTTACATTCATTTCAAATAAAGTTGAATTAATAATAGCACAAAGTTTAAGTTAATTATATTTGCACACAAATAATATGGTACATACAATAAAGTGCGTGTAAATGAGAAAAGAAACCTCGACTAATTTTATAAATGAGCAGTCTATAACTTTTGACTGCCCAATAGCCTCTACCCTTAAAGTAGTGGGTGGCAGGTGGAAACTGATGATACTGTGGAATTTGAAAAACAAATCCCTAAGGTATAAGGAATTGCACCGGGCTATACCGAATATTTCTGAAAAAATGCTTACCCAACAGTTAAGTGTACTGGCAGATGACGGCTGGGTAATAAAAAAAGATTATGGTGAAATACCCCCTCGTACGGAGTATAGCCTTTCGGAATTAGGAACATCATTTATTCCGATATTGCAGCATATTTATGATTGGGGTATCTCAAACAATATTGTAGATTTGGTCAATACAAAATATGCAGAATGACTAATCCTAAAATAAAAAGGGTGGCTCAACGGCCACCCTTTATTTATATGCTGTAAGCAGTATTAGTTTACACCGCTAACTGTAAGGTTATCTATCTGGAAAGCACCGTCAAGAGTTGTATCAGTACCTGAGCCTGTAACTTTAAAGCCAATGTGTACCTGGCCTGAGAAGCCTGAAAGGTCTATAACACCAGAGTTTACAAACTCATACCAAGCTGTAGCGCTTGTTGGTAAAGTAGCCTGGTCAGTAACGTTTACTTTAGTTGCGCTAGCAATATCAGTACCGTTAAAGTTACTGATGATGAATATTTCAAGCTTATTACCGTCTGCGTCAACATCAAGGTGGTGCTGTGCTGTTTCAAATGTAAAGGTAACATTGCTGTAGTCATCAAGGTTAATAGCAGGAGTTATCATCCAAACCTCGTTAAGAGTGCTTCCTGAACCAAACGGGCTGAATTCGGCATAGCCATTTTCCTGGAATACTTTTTCTCTCCATAACCAAACACCTGATTCAGCAATGTTATACCAACCGTCAAAGTTAAAGTTAGTGTTGTTTTCTGCAGACTGGAAATCTTCAGTAAAGAACGGGTCGCCCACTTCAACCGGCAGCTCGCCAATTCTCTCGCCGTCAAGGTTAATATCAGTTGCATAACGGGATACAAACTGGTAGGTAGTGTTAAACTTGGTAAGGATACCTGTAATGCTGCCATTACCTGTTGCAACCTGTGTACCGGCGTAGTCTGCAAAAGAACCTGTCCTGAAAGGCAGTGTATATGTCTCCTCTTCAGAGTTGGTTATGTAAGTTAGGGTTTGCCCGCCTGCATCAACGTTTGCAGCATTGTAGTACGTCTGGTTAAGTGAACCATCAGTAAACTGAACGCCCTCAAAACGGATAAGCCTGCCTATGTAGCTATCGTTGATCTGGCTAAGGTCTGTTATTACATTTACAAGTTTAGATTCCTCAATAACTGTACAAGCCCTGAAAATATGGTTTGCATAAAGCTCAGCAGGTATCTGGCCAACGTTGTTGCCAAAAAGAGCCCCTATCTGAAGGGTGTTGCTCCTTATTTGTGTATAAAGGCCATCAAGCTTAATATAAACTTTTCTTCCCACACCATAGTCAGTAAACAGGTCTGTCTGGTTTACCTGTATAGAGAAACCAATGTTACCGGCACGCAGTTCACCATTTCCATCAGTAACAATGTTGTTAAGGTAAATGGTCTTGTAAAAGTTACCGCCTTTATCGCTCGATACTACTACAGCCTCTATATAATCATCAGCATTTTCATCTGCAGCCTGGTAAAGGGTAGCAACACTTGTAGCCTGGCTATATAGTTGTTCAACAGTTTTAGTTGCAGTAATAGAAGGTTCTGTACACTCCAGTGCAGGAATGTTGTAATCGTCATCATTAACACAGCTGGTAAGGGTACCTGCTGCAAGCGCCATGAATAAAATTGATTTTAAAAATTTAGTTTTCATATCTAATTTTTGTTTAATTAAAAGTTGAGATAAAGGTTTACGAAATAGTTCCTTCCGTAACCGAAAAAGTATTTAGGGCCAAAAGAACGTGCAGGGCCTGCCATATCTTGGCTAAGCTGCCTGTAGTTGGCATTCCTTGCCTGCTCAAAACCACCTGTTTTATATGAGAAATCAAACACGTTGTTTATGCTTGCAAATATACCAAGGGTCTTATCACCAATCCTCCAAGACTTACCGCCTGTAAGGTTAATGATGGTGGCAGGGTCTAATTTTTCCTGCTTCAGCAATTGCCTTGCACCGGCTTCTGTAGCTTCAGGGAAAGGATACCCATTAACATCTTCATTGTTTATAAAGAAGTTATCTGTCCTTAATAACGGCGAAATATCTATATAATTGTCGGCAAGGTAGTTAACGCTTGCACCTATCCACCAGTAATGCGGATCCCTGTACTCAAGGTCAAACGAGTAAGCCTGCTGCGGCATGCCCGGCTGCTTATAATCTTTCATTGTAGAGCGTCCGAAATCTATAGTAGAGCGGAAGTTATCAACATTAAGCTTTACGTTAGGGTCGCTGTTAAAGGTATATTGCCCGTAAGCTGCAACCGCAGTAGCCTTAATGGTAGAAGTAATCTGGTATTCTATACCAAGCTCACCACCAATATTTTGCTTGTCTAAGCCGGTAACAATTTCTGCTGCAAAAGCATTGTTAAGCCTTTGGCCTGCCTGTCCGTTAGCTCCGTCTCCTTCAGGAATAACAAGAGCTAGACCTTCTGCATAGTAAAAACTGATGTCGGTTACATCTGTAATCCTCGAGAAGTAACCTGTTATACGTGCCTTTAATTTAGGAGCCCTTATAATATAGCTGATATCTCCACCATAAATTGTTTCGCTTTCAAGGCCTTCAACAATATTGTTATTTAACCTGGCATTGCTAAAGGTGTTCCTTAGTGTTGGTGCCTTTGTCATAAAGATACCGTTAAAGTCGAACATGTGGCGGCCTGTAAATTTATAAGTAAAGCCTCCTTTAAAGCCAAAGTTGTTGAATGTACGCTCTTCGCTTTTACCAAACGAGTTGGTAGAATAGTTACCATTTTGGTAAATACCTTCTCTCTGGTATTCTGTCCATGAATAGTTCTGGGCAAGGTAGAACTCTGTTTTGCCATAGTTGAACCTGAACTGTGTAAAGGCATCTATAATATCGGCAAACAGGTTGTAGTTGTAACCAAACTCATCGCCTACACCCACTACCCTGTTAGGGTTGTTAAGGTCGCTTTGCCTTGCATTACCAATAAGGAAAGGGTCTATATCAAGGTAACCGCTACCGCCTAAAAGGTCTAACAGGTTCTGGAAGTTGTGCGACTTCAGTTTCCTGTATGTGATACCTGCATTTAGCACGATATGGTCTGTAAGCTGAGAGTTTAAGATAGAGTTTGCAGTAAACATACGGTCATCCGTTCTGTCTTCATACAATACTGCAAGGCTTTCTCCGTTCTCAATATTATCCCTGTAAAGCTTATCCCAGTCAATTTGCCTGTTGTTAAGAAACCTTTCTCTTGCAAGGTTTGCATACAGTTGGTTTTCAGGGCTGTCGCCTACATATACAGGCGCTTGGGCATCTGGTGCAGGAAATTCAAATTGTGTAGTATAAAAACTTGGCAGGTTCCTGTAATAAGTAGGATCAGGGTTCCTGGTATAGTTAAAATCGAGCCTGCTGTTACCAATTTTACCAAACTGGTAGGCAATGTTAGTATTAAGCGTGTTCTTCTCGTTTATTTTCCAGTAGTGGCCCAGCATAAAAATAGGCTCCTCTACGTCTTTATCGCGAGAGTTCCTTTTTTCGCCGTTCTGCCATCCCCAGTATGAATTGTACTTTTCGCCTGCAAGGTCTATAACTTCCTGAGTGTTAGGAGAGTTTTTGCCGCGGCTGTTTTGTGCATATATACTGGTAAAGTTAATGCTGTGGTGGTCGTTTATCTTCTTCTCTACGCTCGCAAAGAAAGAGTTTGCATCATAATCGGTACCTTCAAAGTAGCCTTCCTGAGCCCACCTTCTTGAAGCTGAAATTACATAAGCCCAGCCGTTCTCATCCATACCGGAAGCATGGGTTGCCATTGCCCTCCAGCTGTAGTTGGTGTTGGTGCCGGAAAATGATATCCTGCTTCCGGGCCTGAAAGTAGATGCCCTTATGTTTATTTCCTGTGTACCCAATATACCGCCAAAAGTATAATCAGATGCATCAGAACCTATGGTAAACTCTTGGTTACGTGTTACATCGTTAAGGCCACCCCAGTTACTCCATTGCGGCCTTCCGTCATAAAGTTTATCCATTGGCACACCATTTATCATGGTTTTACCATATTCGTTGTCAAGTCCCCTAACGCGGAACCTTGCCTGTCCAAAATCAAAAGCGGCAGCCTGCATAAAAATATCCCTCGATGCCTGCAATAATCCCGCTGTACTTTCAGAGTTCCCGTTATCATCTCCCAAATCACTCTCTGTCAGCGTTATAAGGCTTAGCTGTTGTTCAGAGGTAATGTCCTGTTCAAGCGCAACAATACCAATATCAAGTGTCTGGCCCTCTGTTACCTGCAGTGTAAATGTCTGGGTAACATAGCCCGTGCTCCCTACAGTAAGGGTAAGGTTGCCTGTAGCAGCTTTTTCAAAGGTAAATACACCCTGCACGTTAGTAAGTGCAGTCTGGTTTGTTCCTTCAAGAGTTGCCACAACATTCTGGATAGGCTGCTGCGTTTTTGAATCGACTACTTTACCCGTTATCAATGCCGTTTGCTGCGACCATGCCACAACAGCCTGCACTGTGAGTAAAAGGCTGAATACTAGTTTTTTCATAGATAAAATTAAATTATTTCCTTTTTTGTCAAGTTAAATATTTCTTAACGGGCGCAAATGTACACCAATTAAAATAATTAACTACTTTTGGCACCTGTTTTGTTATAAAACTTGATGTTAAATTAATATATGTTAAATAATGATTAGAAAATCAAATGTCCTGTTTTTTGTGTTATTCTCATATTTTGCTGCATTTGCACAGCAAAAACAGTATAAAGTGCATACAATTGCGTTTTATAACTGCGAGAACCTGTTCGACACGACTAACGACCCGAAGATTAATGACGAGGAATGGCTGCCAAGTGGTTCGCAAAGCTGGACACCCGAAAAATACCAAAAAAAACTTGACAACCTTAGTAAGGTAATATCTGAAATAGGCGTGGGAGAAAACCCTAACTCGCCAACTGTTTTAGGTGTGGCGGAAATTGAAAACCGCAAGGTTCTGGAAGACCTGGTTAAACAGCCCTTGCTGGTTAATAAAGATTATGGTATAATCCATTTTGACTCTCCAGATAAAAGGGGTATAGATGTTGGCCTGCTTTACCAGAAGAAGCACTTTAAGCCGACCAGCTATAAAAATATACCGCTTATCATTTACCGTAATGCCGAAAATGCTAAGGCTAAGAAAGACGAAGAAGAAAAAACAGATGATAAAACAGAAGCCGATAACCTGGGCAGGGTATATACCCGTGACCAGTTATTAGTTTCGGGACTGCTTGATGGCGAGGAAATACACTTTATAGTAAACCACTGGCCTTCACGCTCGGGCGGAGAAAAGCGCAGCAGCCCCTTTCGTGAGGCAGCAGCAGCGCTAAACAAAAAAATAATTGACTCGCTTTACCAGATAAACCCTAATGCTAAAATCATCACAATGGGCGACCTTAACGATGGCCCATATAATAAAAGTGTGAAAAAAGTGCTTGGCGCACAGGCTAAAAAAGAAGATGTGCAAAAGCAGGGCATGTTTAACCCAATGGAAGAAATGAGCGACAGGGGTATTGGTACACTTGCCTACCGCGATGCATGGGACCTTTTTGACCAGATGATCGTTTCTGAACCGCTAATCCGTAAAGATTACTCTAACTTTACCTTTTGGAAAGCGGGAGTATTCAATAAAGGCTACCTGATGCAAACGTCAGGCCAGTACAAAGGCTACCCTGCCCGTAACTGGAACGGTGTTCCGGGCTACAGCGACCACTTCCCGGTTTACCTGTACCTGATAAAACAGATGTAATTTCCATTACAATATATATAAGGTTAGCTTCGGCTAACCTTTTTTATTTAGTACTTTTAGTACATAATTTTAATGACAACAATTATGGCAGTAATGAAGCCCTTTAACCTTACTAAATGGATAGAAGATAACCGTCACCTGCTTAAACCGCCCGTTGGCAACAAAAACATTTACCCGCTTTCTGAAGATTATATTGTTATGGTAGTAGCCGGCCCAAATGCCCGCAAGGACTATCATTATAATGAAACCGAAGAGCTTTTTTACCAGCTTGAAGGCAGTATTAAAGTAGTAATACAGGAAGACGGCGAGCGAAAGGAAATGGAACTTAATGCCGGCGACATGTACCTGCACCCCGGCGGTGTACCACATTCGCCAAGCAGGAGTGAGGGGAGCATAGGTTTGGTTATAGAACGCAAAAGAGCAGGCAAAGGCTATACCGATGGTTTGCTATGGTTTTGCGAGAACTGTAACAACAAACTGCATGAGGTATATTTTGAGCTGAATGATATCGAAAAAGATTTTTTGCCGCATTTCGAACATTACTATAATTCCGAAGAGCTGCGCACCTGCGATAAATGCGGTACTTTAATGGCAACCGACCCTAAATTTGTGAAGTAGTAAACAAAACAGCTCTTTAAATGAAAGATAATTATTTATTAACCCGCTAAACAGGTTAAAATTATCAGAATTATAAAAAAGGGCTATATTTGTGAATTAATAACAATAAACAACATAAAAGTTAAATATGGCAACACTAACCGATAACTTCGGCATACAGGAAGCCCTTGCCAAGCTGGGTATAAAAGAAATTAACGACGGTACTTCTACAGGCAGCAACAGCTTTGCCAATGGCGATATCATAGAATCTTATTCGCCGGTAGATGGTACACTTATAGCAAAAGTAAAAGCATCTACAGAAGAAGATTATGAAACTGCCATGGCAAAAGCAACCGAAGCCTTTAAAAGCTGGAGGCTTGTGCCTGCACCCAAGCGTGGCGAAATTGTGCGCCAAATGGGTGATGAGCTTCGCAAGTATAAAGAGCCACTGGGGCAGCTTGTTTCTTATGAAATGGGTAAGAGCCTGCAGGAAGGCCTTGGCGAAGTACAGGAAATGATTGATATCTGTGATTTTGCAGTGGGCTTATCGCGCCAGTTATACGGGCTTACCATGCACAGCGAAAGGCCAATGCACCGCATGTATGAGCAGTGGCACCCGGTTGGTGTAGTAGGTATCATTTCTGCATTTAACTTTCCTGTGGCAGTGTGGAGCTGGAACTCTATGATTGCCTGGATATGCGGCGATGTGTGTATATGGAAGCCAAGTGAAAAAACACCACTTTGCGGTATAGCCTGCCAGAATATTATTAAAACCGTACTGGAAAGAAATAACGTGCCGGAAGGCGTTAGCTGCCTTATCAACGGCAGGGAAATAGCCGAGCGCATTAATAACGATAAGCGTATTCCGCTTGTGTCGTTTACAGGCTCTACACGTGTGGGCCGCCATGTGTCTAAAACCGTTGCCGAGCGTTTTGGTAATACTATACTGGAGCTTGGCGGTAACAATGCCATAATAGTATCTGAGCACGCCGATATAAACATGGTGCTTGTGGGTGCTGTGTTCGGTGCTGTGGGTACAGCAGGGCAGCGATGCACCACCACAAGGAGGCTTATTATACACGAAAGTATGTATGATAAGACTATAGAGGTGCTTAAGAGTGCTTACGCACAACTTAAAATAGGCAACCCGTTGGACAGCAATAACCACGTTGGCCCGCTTATTGATAAAGACTCTGTAAGCAACTATCTTAACGCCATAGAAAAGGCTAAAGCCGAAGGCGGTAAAGTAATTGTAGAAGGTGGTGTTATGCAGGGCGACGGCTACGAAAGCGGCTGCTATGTAAAGCCATGCATTATAGAAGCCCAAAATAATTTTGAGATAGTACAGCACGAAACGTTTGCCCCGATACTGTATGTAATGAAATACAGCAAGCTTGAAGATGCTATTGCTATGCAGAATGACGTTCCGCAGGGATTATCTTCTTCTATCTTTACCCAGAATATGAGGGAGATGGAACTTTTCCTTAGCCAGGCGGGTTCTGACTGTGGTATTGCAAACGTAAACATAGGAACATCCGGCGCTGAAATTGGCGGAGCTTTTGGTGGTGAAAAAGAAACAGGCGGTGGCCGCGAAAGTGGTTCTGATGCATGGAAAGCTTACATGAGAAGGCAAACAAACACCATTAACTACGGTTCTGAACTGCCATTGGCACAGGGTATCCGTTTTGATTTGTAATTCATCATCTTATATTATAAAGTATTTAATGCAAAAGGCAGCCCGTTGGGGCTGCCTTTTGTTATATATTACATGCCTCTTTTTAAATTTTCTTTTGTTTAGTAAACTCTGAAAGTGCTTGTTGGTTTTTTTCTAAAATATTTTTAGATGATTCATTTTCTAATTGCTCACCAGTTTTGTCTTTAGCTTCAAGGTAAGTGCTATTATTTTGTTTTCTTATTGCTTTTATTATATCTACTTTTTTAAGTTGTTCTAGTTGATCTTTAGCAGTTTTTAACAAGATATTATATCGATTTTGTTTTGTAGCATTAAGTTTTATCATCTCAGCATTGAGTGATTCAAGATTAGACATAACAGTTAGTTCATTGATGCTTGCAAAGTCTCATATGTTTTTCTTGTTCAATGCATGATGTGGGTTGGCGTCTTTCCACTCTTTGGCAGTACACCCGAAAAGCGCTAAGTTTAGTAAATCGGCTTCCTTAGCGTATTCAATACCTCTCTTTTCGATGGGTAAAGTACTATGAGGTATTATATGTTTTTGAATCGCATCAGTATGTATATTATAATTTACTTTTGTTAATACTCTTTTTACATCCCATTCTAGATTATACGTATTTTGTTCAACTTCTTTTAATCGTTGATATTCTTTTACTATATATAGTTGAAACATTGGGCTTATCCACATACCGAAATTAAATGCGATATCTTTATGAGCATAAGTGCCTCCGTATCTCCCCGTTTTTGCTTTGATACAAGTTATGTTAGCTTTTTCTACTAAATCTTTGACGCTAACCTTGTAGCCGTTTAACCCTGCACCGCTTGTAATTATGGCGAATTCGCCATAATTAAAATTAGGATTATTCATACTTTCCCATGCAGATATGTATTCTAAAGTGTTTCTATTTCTTAACCAATCACTTATAGCAAAATCACCTTCTTTAGCTTTAATCATATCTGTAATACAGATATATTCATCGTCTACAGATATAGCAACATCTTTCACATTAATTGTTTGCCTTACCATTTTAGAATTGTTTAATTTAGTAGTCTAAAGTAATAAATTAAATTCTATTTGATGAAAATTTTCTATCCCGAATTTAATTCTCTACTTCATCCACAAACTATCGGTAAAATAGTGGCGGCAATCCATAAAGTTATGGGTTACAGACAGCCCGGTTTCTTTAGCCAGTTGTTTAATGTCATCAGGATTGTATTTTTGTGACAGCTCCGTCCATATCATTTCATCCTTTTCAAAATAAAAAGTAGTGTTAAGTACAGTGCTATGAAAGTGCTGTTTTTTAAGGCTCACCAGGTAACTGTTAACCTCACCGCTTTTTGGGTTGTAGTCACAGTAAAAATCAAACTGGTCAAGCTTAATGTCAGAATCTAGCTCGTTATTAATACGCTTAAGCAGGTTCATGTTAAACGCCTTAGTAATACCATGCGGGTCGTCATAAGCCTTTTGTATGGTACGCGGATTCTTTTTTAAATCCATGCCCATCAGCAGCATATCTCCTTTGTGCATACCGTCATTAAATTTCTTAAGCAGGTTTACCGCGTCTTCATGCTTGTAATTGCCAATGTTGCCGCCTAAAAACAGGAAGAGGTTAGGTTTATTGTTTTGTGAAATACTGTCCAGTATCTCAAAATAGTCGCCGGTTTGCGGCTGCATATCTATATCGGGTAAAACCGCCCTTACATTTTTTTCGAGCGTATCTATAGCTTCCTGAGAAATATCAATGGGTATATAGGTAAAACTTGCACCTTTAGCCATAAAAGTACCCAGCAGGTGGCGCGTTTTCATGCCGTCGCCACTGCCAAACTCTACAATATTAAATTCTGTACCGGCAAAAGGCAGTTGCTGCAATATTTTGTCAGATTGCTGCGAAAGTATTTCAAACTCGCACCCGGTAGGGTAGTACTCAGCCATTTTCATGATCTGCATAAAAATACGGCTGCCGTTATCGTCATAAAAATATTTAGACGACAGGTGCTTCTCTTTTGCTGAAAGCCCATCAAGTACGTCTTCGGCGAACGGGGTGGTGGTTATTGTTGTTGCTGTGTTCATGGTTCTTTACTGTTTTTTTACAAGCCGGATGCCGTTAAACTGCCACCGTTCCTGCGGGTGAAAAAAGTTGCGGTAAGTAGCCCGGCTGTGTCCGGGGCTGGTTGCACATGATGCCCCGCGAAGCACCATCTGGTTTATCATGAATTTGCCGTTATACTCGCCAACTGCTCCGTCTGCCTTGGCAAAACCGGGGTAGGGCAGGTATGCGCTGTGTGTCCACTCCCAGCGTTTGCCCCAGTTTAATTTTTCTGAGGCAGCTTCCCATTCAAACTCTGTTGGCAGGCGCATGCCTTTCCATTCAGCATAGGCTGCCGCTTCATAAAAGCTAATGTGCGTAACCATAGCATCGGGGTCTACATCGTTTAGCCCACACATAGTATAATGTTTCCATTGCCCCTTTATTTTGTGCCAGTACATTGGGGCATCAATGCTGTTTTCGTTGAGCCAGGCCCAGCCTTCATCCAGCCAGTAATTAAAATCGGTATAACCGCCGGCTTCCATAAAAGCTATATATTCGGCATTTGTAACCAGTTGATTTGCTATCTCAAAACGGTTCAGATACACCTTGTGCCTGCCGAGCTCGTTATCATAACAAAATCTGTTACCGTTGTAGCCTGTCTCATAAATCCCTTCTTCAATAGTAATAAATCCGCTACTATCATTTGCCTGGCTTTCCCAGTTAATATCTTTATTATATATGGGGAATGTGGGATTACAGCCCAGTATATATTTTATGTCTGTCAATAAAAGCTCCTGGTGCTGCTGCTCGTGGTTAATGCCCAGCATTACAAGTTCGTTTATGCCTTCGTTTTTTAACGCGGCCTCCATATGGTTGTCCACATACTTACGATATTCGTAAACAGCATCAACTCCCGGCCTTGTTATGGCACCCCTGTCGGCCCTGAATGTCCTGTCGCCTATATTGTTATAGTAGCTGTTAAACAGGAAACAGAAATCCTCATCAAAAACCTTATAACCCGGCAGGTGCTTAGTCAAAATAAACTCTTCAAAAAACCAGGTGCTGTGTGCAAGGTGCCATTTGGGCGGACTCACAAATACGGCAGGCTGGGGTATATAATCTTCTGTATGCAGCACGCGGCATATTTCTTCAGTGCGCTGCCTTACAGATAAGTAGTTTTGTAACAGGCTCATTTATACTAGTTATTATTACTAATTTACAAATAATGCATTGCGACTGGTTTTTTCCTACTTATTTTAACCAAAAAATAACAGTTGTAGTACAAGAAGCGCAACCTTTATACAATTACTGCATCTATATCCATAAACACGTACTTATGAAAAAAATAGTTCTTTTTGCAATGATGTTTTCTCTTGTCGTTTCATGCAGCGGCGATGATGATAACAATGATGTTGTTTGTACTGAAGAGGCGCGTGCCGGATTGAACGTAACGGTTAAAGACGCCGAAACCTCAGCATTACTGGGTGAGGGCATAACTGTTGTTGCCAAGGATGGCTTATATACCGAAACACTCCAGTTTCTTGATGCGCCGGCTCAGTTTGTAGGGGCTTGGGAGCGTGCAGGTACTTATACCCTTACTGTTACCGCAGAAGGTTATGAAACCTTTACATCGCAACCGATAGCCGTGGGAGAAGATGAGTGCCATGTTATCAGCGAAATAATAACGGTGCAGCTACAGCCTGCAGACTAACCGGATATTTCTCAATTATTTTAGTACAGCCTTACTATTCAAAGAATTAGATTTAGTATAAATAATCGACAGTTCTTGCATTATTAAGATTTTACTGTACATTTGCACACAAATAAAAAAGAAATAAAAATGCGTTTTACAAAACTTACATATCAGCTTAACGATGCAGGAGAAAGCTTTCTTGCGTTGGCGCCGGGTTTTGTAGCGCAGTTTAGTTTTAAATAGATATTTATAACTTACAAATATATAAGCCCGGAACCGATAAGCTCCGGGCTTTTTTTATGCTATGATTTTAAACATTGCACAACATACAGTATTTAACCCCATAGGGTGCAACTTGCCAATGAGCGGGCTGGACTATCTATGCACTGAACCGGATATTTCCTCTTGAAAGGAGAGAAATGCTTTTGCATAAGCAAAGCCCGGTTCTGTTACAGGAACCGGGCTTTTTATTTTAAAAAGATTAAAACAAAATTATAAACGCATGATAGATTAACAGCAGGATTCAGTTGAATCTGTAAATGCTAAATGTTATGGAAACAACAACACTTAAAACAATGCTGCCGGGCGCAGCGGCCACAGGTTTTACCGATATGGTAAACAGGGCATACAGCCAGCAACAGGTGCTTACAGGCAATAAAGGCACGCTGCAAAGTATTATAGCTGCGCATTTTGCACAAATGAGTGCAACCGGCAATTTGTGGAAGCGTGATACCTTCAGGGCATTATTGCTGCACCTGTATGAACAGCGTTGTTTTAGTGTAGTGCGTATGCCCGATTATATAGAGGTCTTAGCCGCTATGAGTAGCTTTGGCAACAAACTGGTGCGCGAAGTAACAGCTTGGCAAAAAACAGACTGTACCCCCGAAGAACAAATGGCTTCATTAATACGCCACTGCTTTGCAAAATATCCTGTACCGCAGTTTATAGAGCATGTATTTGCTACCGGCAACAAGATACATATGCTTTGGTATGTTCAGCTTGGCAGGGGCGATAGTGTGTTGGCATTAAGTGCCTTCCCGGTAAAGTTTACCAACAGGATGAGCCACTTTTTCAGGCTTACACCTTCGGGTTATACCATAAACCAGGCAATAAGGCGTGCGCAGGCGCTTGGTTATGGCGCTGGCATAGAGCGTGCCGAATTGATGGCATGGAGCATGCTGGCAGATGGTTTTGAGCATGAAGCTTTTTGGAGTGGGGTTATACAATTTATAAGCAATGCAGAGGATGTTATAACCTTGGACAAGTTGCAGGTTGTATTGCAGTATATAGAGAGCCTAAGGGCGTTTCAACCCCAGATGAGTATGCAGGGCCGTACATGGGCAGCTTTGTTGCGGCAGGCTGAAGAATGGCATGCGGAACAGGCAAAAAGGCGTGCGGAAGAAGACCGCCTTTACTGGCCAAAGTCGGGTATAAGAGGTTTGCGTGTAGAAAAGGACGAGGCAGTTTTTACAACAGTTGAACTTACCGATTCTGAGATGTTGCATGAAGAGGGTGCAGAGATGAGCCACTGTGTAGCCAGTTATGATTATGATTGCTATGAGGGGCATATAGCAATATTCTCATTGCGCCGCTACACAAAAGGTGAGGAAGATTTTACCCGTTTGGCCACAGTTGATGTTTCCCTGAGGGAAAGAGAAATCGTTGAAGCTAAAGGTAAGTATAATGCCTACGTTACGGATGATGTACAGGCTTTACTTGTAATGTGGGCTGAACAGGAACACTTGGCTTTAGTGTATGACTATGAAGATGGATTTTATGAGCCTGCACCAGTAGTTGTGCAGCGACCACAGGCAGAAGCTGAGCCGGCATGGATATGGCTGAAACTGGCTTTCTTCATAGTATTAATATCAATGAAAATGTGCAGCAGCAACAGGCAGGAATCTGTATACAGGTTCGAAAAAATGCCGGATGGCTCAGTCAGGCTGGAGCAGTTTGACCGATAGTTTGCAAGGGGCAGATTGCCTGCCCCTTTTATTATTATTATAAAAATATAAATCGCCGAAAGGCAAAATAATATCAGATATGGGCATTAACACCTATGAAGTGATGTACATCCAGGCGAGGGATAATTACCCGTATAACGTGGATGAATGCATTGAGAAATTACAATATGTAATAGCGGCGGATGATGAGCATGCCGGCGCACACTGCCTTATGGGGCAAATTTATGATGAGCAGCTTAACGATTATAAACAGGCAGAGTACTATTACCGTATGGCATTATACCTTGATAAGGAATATACCACTACATACTACTATTACATAAACCTGCTTATTAACCACAACAGGCTCGATGAAGCATTAAGAGTAATTGATATAGGACTTACTGTGCAGGGTATAGATGTTGCCACTATGTATTACTACAAAGGGCTCTTATATGAAAAATATGAGATGTACAGGTCGGCGACAGAATATTATACCGAAGCTAAAAAGCACTGTATGAACAACTATTTCATGAGCCAGCTTGACGAGCAGCTTAAAAGGGTTAAAGACAAAAAAGCACTGCTGAAGAAGTCAGTAAAAAAGGAAGGCAAAAAGTCCAGGAAAAAGGATTCTTCCAACTAAGAACCAGCCGCCTCCGGGCGGCTTTTTTACTTCTAGCTATTAGCTATCAGCTATCAGCTATCAGCTATCAGCTTTCAGCTTTCAGCTTTCAGCTTTCAGCTTTCAGCTTTCAGCTTTCAGATTTCAGATTTCAGATTTCAGATTTGGAAAAACAACTAAGTTACGAATAACCAGTAACCTAAAAACCAACAACTCGCAACGCTCAACTCGCAACGATTGACCATTAACCCGCAACCCGCAACTTGCAACGCGCAGTTACCTCCCCGGTATAGCGGCTATCAGTTTTTTAGTGTATTCTTTTTGCGGATGTTCGTAAAGCGCATCGGCTTCGTTCATTTCTTCTATACGGCCCTTGTTCATAACCACGACCTGGTCGCTCATATATTTAACAACAGCAAGGTCATGCGAAATGAAAATATAGGTAAAGCCGAAGTTCTCCTTTAATTCGTTAAGCAGGTTAAGCACCTGCGCCTGTACAGAAATATCCAAAGCGGAAACCGATTCGTCGCACACTATAAGTTTTGGTTGCAGGGCAATAGTGCGTGCAATGCCAATACGCTGTCGCTGCCCTCCGCTAAACTCGTGCGGGTAGCGGTTAAAATGTTCGGAGCCAAGTCCAACCCGGTTTAGTATTTCGAGTGTTTTTGCTTTGCGCTCCCTGTCGTTTTTATAGAGTTTGTGCACCTGCATAGGCTCCATAATGGCACGGCCCACCGTTAGCCTCGGGTTGAGCGATGAATACGGATCCTGGAATATAATTTGTATTTCTTTACGCAGTTCGCGTATTTGTTTTGCTGAAAGTAGCGAAAGGTCGGTACCCCGATATTTTATAGTGCCCGCCGTAGGCTTGTCCAGTTGCAGTATTGCATTGCCAAGGGTAGATTTGCCGCAGCCGCTTTCGCCTACCAGCCCTAAAGTTTCGCCTTCATAAATGGTAAAGCTTACATCATTTACCGCTTTAAACTTTACATCTTTGCCAAAAAGCCCTGCAGAGGAAACATATTCTTTCTCTACATTAATAACTTCCAGTAATGGTGTTTGCGCACAAAGCTTTTCATGTGCGGCCTGCCTTTGTTGTGGTGTGACTTCTGTTTTAGTAACAGTGCCCGCAAGATAATCCTGAATTGTGGGCAGGCGTTTAAGCCTTACATCCAGTGAAGGTCGCGAGTTAATAAGCGCTTTTGTGTAAAGGTGTTGCGGGTTGTTGAAAATGCTTTCAGCGTTGCCCTGTTCCACTATTTCTCCCCGGTACATTACCAGCACCCTGTCAGCAATTTCAGATACCAGCGAAAGGTCGTGCGAAATGAAAATGATGCTCATTCCCGTTTCCCGTTGCAGCTCTTTTAGCAGCAGTATTATTTCTTTCTGAACGGTAACATCAAGTGCCGTGGTAGGCTCATCGGCAATAAGTATTTTGGGTTTGCAGGCAATAGCCATGGCTATCATTACCCTTTGCTTTTGCCCGCCTGAAATTTCGTGCGGGTAGCGGTTGTATATTTTTTCCGGCTCGGGTAGCTTTACCTTTTCAAAAAGCGAGAGCACTTGTGCCTTTATTTGCGCGGCAGAAAGTTTTGTGTGCTGCTTTAGTATTTCGGCAACCTGGTAACCGCATTTAAGCGATGGGTTAAGCGAGCTCATAGGCTCCTGGAATATCATGCCGATAGCATTGCCGCGCATTTTTTGCAGTTCCTTCTGCGGAAGCGCGGCAATATCTTTTCCTTCAAACAGTATGGCTCCGTTTGTAACCTGTAAAACCCCTTTGGGCAACAGCCCCATTACCGCCAGCGAGGTCACCGACTTACCAGAACCAGATTCGCCTACTATGCCCAGTATTTCGTTTTGGTGCAGCACAAAGTCGCTGTCCTTAACAATGGGCAGCCACTGGCCTTCTTTCCGGGCCGATATGGTTACATGGTTTATTTGCAGCAGGGGTTGCTCCATTTATATTATTTTCCCGGGAATGCTGCTTTCCTTTTCTCAAGGAATGCTGTTGTGCCCTCTTTAAAATCTTCTGTACCGAATGATTCGCCAAATGCTTTTATTTCTGCTTCATAGCCGTTTACGCCATCTTCATAATTGGCATTTACCGCCTTAATGGCTTTTGCAATGGCAACAGATGAATTTTTAAGGATTTTACCCGCTAAGCCCTTGCAGTATTCCACAAGTTCCGGTTGCGGTACTACATGGTTTACAAGCCCCCATGCCTTTGCCTCTTCAGCACCAATCATTCCGGCAGTCATTATCATTTCCATAGCGCGGCCTTTACCTATAAGCTGCGGCAAACGCTGCGTGCCGCCATAGCCGGGTATTACGCCAAGTGATACTTCGGGCAAGCCCATCTTGGCATTATCTGATGCTATACGGAAATGTGCCGCCATAGCCAGCTCCAGCCCCCCGCCAAGTGCAAAGCCGTTTACTGCC
Organism: Flavobacterium sp.; assembly: GCF_024305175.1. Lineage (GTDB taxonomy): Bacteria > Bacteroidota > Bacteroidia > Flavobacteriales > Flavobacteriaceae > Flavobacterium. Next base: position 29,843 of record NZ_JAMWYY010000021.1, on the reverse strand, counting down.
GCAATAACAGGTGTATTAAGATTCTGCACAAAATCAAAAAGCATTTCCTGCCCTTTTGCGGCAAGCCTTTCGCCTTCCTCTACAGAAAAGTTGGCAAACTCGGCTATATCTGCCCCGGCTACAAAGGCTTTTTCGCCGCTTCCGGTAACAATAATAACTTTTACAGCAGCATCTTCATTAAAGTTTTTAAAGGCATTGTGCAATTCTTCTATTGTGGCTTTGTTAAGCGCATTTAGCTTGGTTGGCCTGTTTATGGTTATTACACCTATGCCCCCTTCAGCTTCAGCCAGTATGTTTTCGTAGTTCATTTTTTTCGGTTTATTGTTATATATTGTTTGTTGTTTCGGTGCTGTCTTCCTCTGTTATCGGGAAAGTAACGGTAAACATTGTGCCCTTGCCGCGCTCACTTTCAAAAGTGATGCTGCCGTTATAATTTTCTACTATATTTTTTATAATGCCAAGCCCAAGCCCCATTCCGCTGGTCTTGGTGGTAAACTTGGGTTCAAATATACGGTTCTTGTTTTCCATGCTTATACCTTTACCGTTATCTTTTACGCAAATCCGTGCATTGCTGCCCTCACGGTACACCCTTACCTCCACAAGCGGGTCGGGCTTATCTTCCGGCATTGCCTGTATGGCATTTTTAACAAGGTTGGTAATAATCCGTATTAGCTGTGTGCGGTCCATACGGGTAATTATTTCCGGTTCATCGGCAATAAATGCAATGTAGCTTTCATTAAATATTTCCAGCGCAAGCTGCACAATCTTTACCATGTTAATGGTTTCATTTTGCTGTGCAGGCATAGAGGCAAAGCTCGAAAACGCCGAAGCCACCGACGTCATGGTATCTATTTGCTGGATTAAGGTAGAGGCAAACTCATCCATTTTTTTATGGATATCGGGGTCTTCAGGGTTAAACCTGCGCTGAAAGCTCTGCACGGTAAGGCGCATCGGGGTTAGCGGATTCTTAATTTCGTGTGCTACCTGCTTTGCCATTTCGCGCCATGCCTGCTCCCGCTCGCTTTGTGCCAGTTTTGCCGCACTTTCTTCAAGGTCGTCCACCATTATGTTGTAAGCCTTTACGAGCTGGTTTATTTCCTGTGGCAAGTCTTTCTGGTTTATCTTTTCGTTAACGCTGCTAAGGCGAATTTCTGTAATGCGGTCACTTATCGTTTTAAGGGATTTGGTAATATAGCTGGATAAGAAATAGGCTATTATAATTGATATGAGCAGCATAAACGAATACACCTGCAAAAAACGCATTTTAAAATTGTCTATTTCCCTTTGCAGGTAGCCGTCGTCTTCTATATAGGGCATGCTTAATATGCCCAGGGGCTTAAATTTGGTGTCTTTTATGTAACTATAGGATGATCGGTACTTTTTCCCTTTTTCGGAAGTGTGCAGTTCCACAAACCTTTTTTCTGCTGTAGAACGAACGATGCGCAATATCCTGTCCGGTATCTTCTGGCTGATGGTATCTACAGAAAAAGCGGCTTTAGATGATTTCAGCAGGTGGCCGTTTAGGTCATAAATATTAATTTCTATACCGTGGATGTTAGCCAGTTCGTGAATGCGCTCGCGGAATATAAGCGGAAGGTTTTCTGTATTTAGCGGATAGGTGGTAGTACTCAGGATGTAGTTTATGTGTTCTTTTATGGCTTTTTCTTTGCGGTCTACCCTGTCCTGGTGGTAGTCTTTTGCCTCTTCTTTAAACTGGTAAATAGAAACGGCGGCAATAAGCAAAGAGGCAACGAGCGTAATGAATATCATCGACATGAATATCCTTACCCGCAAAGACCACCTTTTTATCTTTAACCGCTGTTTCATCCTTTCAGGAGTTGTTCTTATCCCTTATGCGCTTATAGAACCTAAAACCGAGCATAAGCAATATGGCAAATGCCATTATACCTATAACGCCATATACCCAGTTTATCGCATTTTTTAAAATTACCAAAAATACTACCGCAAACAAAATAAGCGTAGCGCCTTCGTTCCAGATGCGCATAAAATTGGTAGAGTACTTTATTTCATCCTGTTGCAATTGCTTAAATATCTGATGGCACTTAAGGTGGTACAGGTACAACAGGAAAACAAAAGCCAGCTTAACGTGCATCCAAGAAAAATTAAGCCAAACTGCGCCACGCTGGGTGCCAAACAGCATAAGGAAAGCAAAAAGGCTTGCCAGCACCGCCGAAGGCCATGTAATAATATACCACAGCCGGTAGCTCATCAGCTTGTATTGTTTGGTTAGTATCTCTTTTTCGGGAGATGGCTTTGCATAGGCCTCAATATGATATACAAACAGGCGCACAATATAAAACAATCCGGCAAACCATGTTATAACAAAGATGAGGTGCAAAGATTTTATATAGTCGTAATAGGGTTCCATCAAATTAAAATCTATAAAAAAGTTTCATGTCAAAGTTAAAATTTGCATTTGTTTTTGTACCGGCATCTTCAAGATAATTATAAATCCCGAACCATGATTCGTCATCATTATAGCCCGTACCTATAGAAACAGGATTTTTAACATTAGTATAAGTAACCTCACGACGCTTCATACCAAAGCCTGTTTTAGTGAGCAGGCCAAACTTTTCGGTAAAGTAAAACAAAAGGGTGTAATTAATATTTACTCCTGTTTTAATACGTTTATAGTCAGCGCTGTCAAAACTGTATTCAAAATTACCGGTATTATAGCGGTTTCTTATTTGTGTATCTGTATGGTGAATATAAAAGTATTCTGCCGAAACAAGGTGCTTGATTTTTGCATTATTGCGGAGGCTGTAAAAAATTTCAGGTCTTATTTCAATAAGCCTGTAACGGTCGAAAAAGAATTCATTGCCGCTTTCCTGTGTCATGTTTATAGCAGTGGCATCATTACCATATCCTGCTTCTATGCCTGCCCACCACCTGTTGGCAAAGCGGTGCATATAGCCTGCATTATACCTTGGGGCATACGTTATTGTTGGCGATAAAAGGCTTAGCGTAACTACAGATTTTAGGTTTTCGTGCTGTAATGTATCCTGCCCCTTAACCTTGCTAAAGGCTGTAAGCATCAGAATTGAAAGGAGCAGTTTGCATTTCATAGCTATACTTATTAATAATTTTATGCATGTTGGGAGATTTCGATAAACAAGCTCATTCGATTATAAGTTTAACATAGGTTTCTCCACCTTCCTCATATTCTTTATTATAAACATGCTTGCCTACGATTTCTGTAACTTTCTTAATATCCCTATATTCTCCTCCAAATTCAATTTTTAAGATATTTCCGGAATTATCTTCGCTGTCAGGAAAATCTGAAACATAGAGGCAATACTTATCTAATATATCTTCTAATGGATATTGTGAGTCCTCATTGTCTTCTAACTCAAATGAAAATGCAACACGATAATTAGTCTCATCCTCATCAGTTAAGTCTTGATAAATTCCCTTTTCTACAAGTTTATATTGCGACTGGTTTTTGTGCTTTTCTAAATCCAATAGTATAATATTTCTCATCAGCTTTATTTTTTACCTAAATATTTTCAGGTTTTAATTGCGTACTCATCTCTTTTTTAAGGAATAATCCTGTTATCAGTGTAGATAAAATGTCAGCAATAGGGAACGATACCCACACGCCAAAAATACCGATAAAATGCGGCAGAATTAGTACGAGCGGTATCAGGAAAAAGCCCTGCTTGCTCAGGGTAAGCAATAATGCTTTGGTTGCCTTGCCTGCCGCCTGAAAATAAGCCGAACCGATAAGCTGCACCGCTATAATGGGCGAAGCGGCAAAAACCCAGCGCAGTGCTCCGGGCGTATCTTCTATTACAGAAGGGTCTTTTGTAAATACGGCTACTATTGGTTTGGCAAATATTAAAATAACGGCGAATATCACTATTGCAAGTGCACCCGCATACTTTATGGCTGTGAATATAGACTCGCGCACCCTGCCGTAATTACCCGCGCCATAGTTATAGCCCGAAATGGGCAGGAAACCCTGTGTTACCCCCAAAACCGGAAAGAGCATGAACATAAGCATACGGCTTATAATGCCATAAACCGTTACGGCATGTTCACCGCCCTGTTCAAAGAGGGTATGGTTAAGTATTATGGCTAAGACACCTATTACACCCTGCCGGGCAAAGGTTACAAAGCTTAGGGAGGTTATTTCTCCCGCAAGCTTGTTATGCCATTTAAAATGCTTTAGCTGAAGCCGCAGCTCGCTTTTGTAAATAAAGAACCACACAAGGTAGGCAAAAGCTATAAAGAAAGATGTTGCCGTGGCAAGCGCCGCGCCAAAAATGCCCATGTCAAGCACTTGGATAAACAGTACATCCATGATGAGGTTGCCTAACGCCGATAGTATCATGGCTGTCATGGCATGGCGCGCCTTATCTTCGGCACGCACCACATTATTACCCATCATGGCAAGTGCCTGAAACGGCACAGCAAGCAGTACAGGTATAAAAAATATACGTGCGGGTTCTGCAATATCGCCGTTGGCGCCAAAAGCGTACAGCATTTCGTTGCTGAAAAACAGGCCTGTGATTACAAAAACCGATGCCAGCCCGAAAGCCATGATAATCTGGTGGGCAAAGGTAGCAAGCGCTTTTTCCTTATTATCGGCACCCAAAGCCCGCGACAGCACCGAGCTGCCGCCTATGCCTATAGCCATGCCAAGCGATGATATCAAAAAAGTAAGCGGCATAACTACTGTTAATGCCGCTATAGCAAGCGGGCCAATCCAACGGCCCACAAATATGGTATCTATCAGTATATTTATCGTCATGAACAGTATCCCTACCGATGCCGGAACAGCCTGTTTTATCAGCAGGCTTTTGATGCTTTTAGTAGCCAGGTCGGCAGAGGAGACTGACATTACATTACCGGTGTTTCAGCCGTTACCCAATCTTTTATCCAGTTGGCTACCACATCTGCCCATTCGTCGTTATCGTTAAGGCAGGGCACTGCTAAAAATTTTTCGCCGCCATGTTCCTTAAAATCTTCGTTGGCACGCATGGCAATTTCTTCCAGAGTTTCAAGGCAGTCTGCCACAAAGGCAGGGGTTACCACCGCAAGGTTTTTAATGCCCTTTTCAGGCATTTTGTTTATTTCAACATCGGTATAAGGCTCAAGCCATTTATCGCCCGAAAGGCGGCTCTGAAAAGTTAATGAGTATTTGTCTTCGGGTATGCCAAGCTCTTCCACAACCAGCCTTGTGGTTTCATAGCATTGGTGGCGGTAGCAAAACTTGTGCGCTGCAGATGGCGTTACGCAACAGGTATCGTTTATTTTACAGTGCGATTTGGTTACGTCTGTTTTACGGATGTGGCGCTCCGGTATGCCGTGGTAGCTAAACAACAGGTGGTCATAGTCAAAACCTTCTAAAGATGATTTTATGGTTTTAGCCAAGACTTTAATATAATCGGGCTTATTGTAAAAAGCAGGCACATCGGTAAAGGTCATGTGCGGGAATTTCTTTTTGCGTATTTCTTCCGCCAGTACTAAAATAGTAAGGGTAGAAGCCATGGCATACTGTGGGTACAGCGGGAAAAGCAATACCTCGGTAACACCCTTGTCGTGCAGTTCCTGCAGCCCCGTTTCTATAGAGGGTTTGCCGTAGCGCATGGCAAGTACAACAGGTACATCTGTTTTCTGCTCCACTTTTTTGTGCATGCGCTGCGAAAGCACAATAAGCGGAGAGCCCTCGTCCCACCATATCTGCTTGTAAGCATGTGCCGAGGCTTTAGGCCTTTTGCGCAATATAATGCCGCGAACCAGCAATGCCCTTAGCAGGAATGGTACGTCTATAACATATTTGTCCATCAGGAACTCGTCGAGGTATGGCTTTACATCTTTAGGGTCCGGGCTGTCCGGGGAGCCAAGGTTTACAAGTAGTACTCCTTTCATATTTTCTTAAAGGTAATGTTTGTTATTGGTGACACAGCTACTGCTCAAAAACCATGCGAGATACTGTGCTTCTTGCTTTTTTATGAGTTGTTTAGTTTAACTTAATCACTAGAGCTTACACACGCTCATTTATACTCATTAAATATTTCTTGGGCGTGGTGCCAAATTTCTTTTTAAAGGCAGCTATAAAATGGCTCGCCGTGCTGTAGCCAATTTTAAGTCCCACTTCATTCACATTATACGACCCGCTGTCTAACAACTTGCGGGCATACTCCATTTTATAGTCAAATAAAAAGCTGTACACACTGTCGCCATATATCTGGCGAAAGCCCATCTTCAGCTTTTTCAGGTTAATGCCCACCTGGTCGGCCAGTTCCTGCAACCCGGGCGGTTCTGCCATGTTGGCAATTACTATATCTTTTGCCTTACGTATTTTAATTACGTTCTCTTCGTCTATCAAAAAAGGGCATTGCTCGGCATTCGGGTCTTCTGCACGGTTAAAGTAAAGGCTGAGCAATTCGTATACTTTTCCTTTAAAATATAATTTTTTTATAGAAGGGTGCAGGTTAAAATGAAAAAGCTGGCTTAGCACAATGGCCATACTAGGGTTTATCTTGTCGTCTTTATAATATTTCCTGTCCTTGTTGCCTTCACTCAGGAAAGGTATGTAATCGGCCTCTTCAGAGAAAAAACTATGGAACTTCTTAATGGAAATAAGCACACTCAGCACCCACGAGTGCGGCGCAATTTCGAGGTGTACAGGCAGTTCTTTTTGCGGGTTATAGAGGAATAAAGATACTTCTTCACGCAGGTCCAGCGCATAGCGACCCTGGTTAAAAATAAACTTGGCGCGCCCCTTAACCCCAAAGTGGAATTGTATAAGGTCAACCCCAACTTCACGCTCAAAATGCTGCGTGTCGTCAGTATCATTCTGAAAGCGCATTACAAAAAAATTATCCTCAATTTGTATTTCCTCACGGGTACCCATAGCGGTATTTTTTTAGAAGCAGTTTAATCTCACGATGTAATTTTTATTTAGAATAGTTCTAAACTAATTTATTGCAAAGTGCTGATTTTATTGCAAATTTAATGTATTTGATAATATCATGGCAATTTCATGCCAAAATATCCGTGAGCGACACAAAAAGAACCTGTAGCGTTATTTTTAAAAAAATGTTAATAATAATTTTGTGATACTTTTAGGAAAGTGAGTAATATGGAGAATCATAACGGGTCGCGGCACCAGTACTTTTATGCTGTTGGTATAAGTTACAGGAAGGCTGATGCAGCGATGAGGGGTAAATTCAGTTTAAGTACAGAGGGCAGGCACAATGTGCTGTTGCAGGCACAGCGCGAGGGTATAGAAAGCCTTGTGGTGGTTAGCACCTGTAACCGTACAGAGATATATGGCTTTGCCCAGCACCCTTTCCAGCTTATTAAATTACTTACAGATAACAGCCAGGGCACGGTAGAAGAATTTCAAAGGGTGGCTTTTGTCTATAAAAATAATGAGGCCATCAACCACGTTTTCAGGGTAGGTACCGGGCTGGACAGCCAGATACTGGGCGACTTTGAAATTATAAGCCAGATAAAATCGGGTTTTACAGAATCTAAAGGCCTTGGGCTTGCCAATGCTTTTTTAGAGCGTCTGGTAAACTGTGTTATACAGGCCAGCAAGCGTATAAAGAACGAAACCGGGCTTAGCTCGGGTGCAACATCGGTATCGTTTGCATCGGTTCAGTACATTATGAATAATGTGCCCGATGTGCAGAACAAGAACATATTGCTTTTCGGTACCGGGAAGATTGGGCGCAACACCTGCGAGAATCTGGTAAAACACACCAAGAACGACCATATAACCCTTATAAACCGCACTAAAGACAAGGCAGAGAAAATTGCCGGTAAGTTTAACCTGCTGGTGAAAGACTATGATGTGCTGCCGCTTGAAATACCTAAAGCAGATGTGCTTATAGTGGCAACAGGCGCACAAACCCCAACCATTGACAGGGATATCATGATGTTGAAAAAACCGTTGCTGATACTGGACCTTTCTATACCCAAAAATGTAGATGACGATGTAAAGCAGCTTGAAGGCGTTACCGTGGTGCACCTGGATGATCTTTCTAAGATAACAGATGACACCCTTGAAAGCAGGAAAAAACACATACCGGCTGCCGAAGCTATCATCGCTGAAATTGAGGAAGATTTCATACAGTGGATAAATGCCAGGAAATTTGCCCCTACAATTAACGCGCTTAAAGAAAAGCTTAACACAATAAAAGAAACCGAATTAAACTTCCAGCGCAAAAAAATCAGTAATTTTGATGAGGAACAGGCCGAAATTATCAGCCAGAGGATAATCCATAAAATTACAACGCACTTTGCCAATCACCTCAAAGAAAGGGATACACTGGTAGACGAAAGTATCGAATGGATAGAAAAAGTCTTCCGTATCGAAAATACTGCAAAATGAACAAAGCCATAAGAATAGGCACGCGCGACAGCCAACTGGCGTTATGGCAGGCCCATACCGTACAGGCAAAGCTGGAGCAACTGGGATATAGTACCGAAATTGTAGCTGTTAAATCTGCCGGGGATGTGGTTCTTGATGTACCGCTTTACGAATTCGGTATTACGGGCATTTTTACCAAAACGCTTGATGTTGCCATGATTAAAGGCGAGGTAGATATAGCGGTACACTCTATGAAAGATGTGCCAACCGCCCTGCCAAAGGGCATAGTGCAGGCGGCCGTACTGCAACGTGCCAACACGCTGGACGTGCTCGTGCACAAAGGCGACACTTCTTTTTATACTACCGAGACTACTATAGCCACAGGCAGCCTTCGCAGGCAGGCGCAATGGCTAAACCGATATCCGCACCATAATGTAACCGACCTTAGGGGCAATGTTAACACACGCCTGCAAAAACTGCATGACAGCAACTGGGGCGGGGCCATATTTGCAGCAGCAGGCCTTGAAAGGCTGGAGTTCCTGAACGGGGAAACAGTAAACAGCCCGACTTTTAACGGGTTTGCAGAACCGCTGGACTGGATGATACCCGCACCGGCACAGGGCGCTATGGTTGCCGTGGCAATGGAAAACGACAGCTACTGCCGCGAAGCGCTGGCGCAGCTCAACCATGAGCCTACACAAACAGCCACACATATAGAAAGACAGTTCCTTAAAAAGCTGGAAGGTGGATGCACCGCGCCAATAGGTGCGCTTGCTACCTTTTTAGACGGAGAGATACGGTTTGAAGGCGCACTGCTATCTGTAGACGGAAAACAGAAGATACATATAGAGCGCACATTGCCTGCAGATGCTGATTACAGCAGCTTTGGCTTGCAGTGCGCACAGGAAGTACTTGATAACGGAGGTGCTGAAGTTATGCAGCAGATACGTGCAGTGCTTAACAAAAAAGAACAGGGAGATGTTTAAGAATATTTCAAATGTATTGTCAAAAATTTACGGCTTTGTGGATGTGCTCCTCATTGTATTCCTGATTTTTGACTTTGGATTTGAAGATACCCTCTCAACCTGGTTCGATAATAAAACCGTAATATTCGGGTTGCTGATTATAGCCCTGATAGGTTTTAATGTGGCGCGCTATATATACACCCACAAGCCCCCCATGAAAAAAATGCTTAAGGCTAATGTGCTTATACTGGCACTCACGCTTATAAGCGCTTCAATTGTTTACCTTTCCGCCGATGAGCTCGACAGGCTTTACAATACTAACCTTGTTATAGATACCGGGCTTATACTTTACTTTTTCCTAAGGCTTACAAGCCTTATCCGGAAACTGTATGCGCTGTACTATAACCCCACAATTCTGTTTGTAGGCAGTTTTGCCATTACAGGCTTTATAGGTGCTTTTTTATTAATGCTGCCCAATGCCACCACAAAAGGGATAGACTTTGCAGATGCACTTTTTACCTCTACAAGCGCAGTTTGTGTAACAGGCCTTGTAGTGCTTGATACTGCTAACGATTTTACCTTTATGGGTAAAACCGTTATACTGTGCCTTATACAGCTTGGCGGTATTGGTATGCTAACGTTTACCTCTTTCTTTTCATTCTTCTTTAAGCAGGGCTCTACCTTTCGTGAAGGTATGAACGTAGGGAGTTTTATGGACAGCGAAAACCTGCAGAATGTAATGCGGTTTGCCATGCGTGTTGTGGCTTTTACACTCGGTATAGAGTTAGTGGGCGCAATACTGATTTATTCTTTTGTTGCCGATATACCCGCTGTTCAAAATAAGATATTCTTTTCTATTTTCCACTCGGTGTCGGCATTTTGTAATGCAGGCTTTTCAACGTTTTCGGCAGGGCTTAGCGACCCATCCATTAATCAGGCTTATGCTTTTCAGTGGGTAATAATGCACCTTATCATACTGGGCGGGCTTGGTTATAACATAGTATTCAACTTTATACGCTATGTGCGCGATTTTGTGGTAAACAGCATTGTAAACCGCAGGCTGCACACACCGGTAAGGGTGCTAACGCTCAATTCGCGCATTGTTATCAGTACAACAGCCATACTGCTTACCGCAGGAACTATTTTCTTTTATTGTACAGAATCTGACGGTACATTTTCGAAGGAAACGGCATTCGGTAAAATAACCGCTGCCGCTTTTACATCAGTAACCACACGTACAGCCGGTTTTAACACATTCGATTTCGCAGCGCTGTCTATGCCTGCCATACTTTTTGCCATCCTTCTTATGTGGATTGGGGCCTCGCCCGGTTCAACAGGGGGCGGTATCAAAACAAGCACTTTTGCACTTGCCACCATGAATATTTTTTCGATAGCACGTGGTAAGGAAAATATAGAAATGCGCGGCAGGAAAATTAACAACCAGTCGGTTAAGCGGGCATTTGCCATTGTGTGCATATCACTCATGGTAATTGGCATGGGTATTTTAATGCTGCTCTTCTTTGAAAAAGATTTTTCGCTCATACAAATTGCTTTCGAGGTGTTCTCGGCTTTCAGCACCGTAGGGCTTAGCCTGGGTATAACCGCAAGCCTTAGCCTTGGCAGCAAATATGTAATAATAATTGTAATGTTCCTGGGCAGGATAGGGCTTTTAAACCTGCTTATAGGTATGCTTAAAACAATGGAGGCCCATAGTTATGAATATCCTGAAGAGAACATTTTGATTAACTAAAAAAAGAATTTTATGAAGATTATCATATTCGGTTTAGGGAATTTCGGGATGTCGCTGGCAGTTAACCTTACAGAGTCCGGAAATGAGGTTATCGGTATCGATAACAACATGAACAAGGTAAATATTGTTAAGAACCAGATATCGCATGCCATTTGCATGGATGCTACCAACGAGCTGGCTTACCAGGCGCTGCCTGTTAAAGATGCCGACCTTGCCGTTATTGCCATTGGCGAGAACGAGGGTGCCGCCATTATTGCCACTGCGGTAGTAAAAAAACTTACAAAGGCCAAAATTATCGGCAGGTCGCTTTCGCCCATACACGATACGGTATTACACGCCATGGGTATAGAAACAATTATACACCCTGAGCAGGATTTTGCCGAAAGGCTTGCCCGTAAAATAAACATGAAGGGTATAGTAGATAACTTTACCATAGATAAAAATTACAGCATATCAGAAATAAAAGCACTGCCTGAATTTGACGGTAAAACCCTGGAGGATCTGGAGTTTCGGGAAAAGTACCATTTGCAGGTAGTAACCATTATCCGTAAAAAAGATCGCAAAACCATTTTGGGTACTACTAATGTGGTAAACCAGTCGGAGGGTTTTATAACCAAAGACAGTGTTATCACAGCAGATGATATACTGGTGGTGTTCGGGCTTAATAAAGATATTGGTAAGTTTTGTAACCGTGCCAACCGATAATGCAGCATATCAGGATACTCTCGGCAAAAAAGCTGCAGCCCAACCAGCGGCAGTACCTGCTTAATGCAGGCTTTGCTGTTACAGAGGCCGATTTTATCGGGATTAAGCATAAAGACTTTGCTGCCCGGGATATTGCAGAAAACCTGATATTTACCAGTCAGAATGCCGTTAAATCGGTTACAGAAAAGTGCGGAATGGAGTTGTTAGCTGATAAAAAACTGTTTTGCGTAGGCAGCAAAACAAAGGCACTGCTTGAACGTGCTGGCTGCAGGGTAGAGGCCGCAGCCGATTATGCCGAAGTGCTTGCAGCAATAATAACAAAGAAGTACCGCCATGAAGCGTTTACCTTTTTTTCGGGTAACCTGAGGCGTGACACCCTGCCCGAAATGCTTAAAGAAGCCGGGGTTGCGCTGAATGAAACTGAGGTTTATGAAACAATTATAACACCTCATGAAATTAATGCGGTGCCCGATGGCATTTTGTTCTTCAGCCCAAGCGGGGTAGAAGGTTTTTTAAAAGAAAATGCCATAGGCAATGCCGTATGTTTTTGCATAGGTACTACTACGGCACAGGTCTTAAAGGATATAACAGATAATATCGTTATTGCCAATAAGCCAAGCGTAGAGAATGTTGTAATACAGTGTATTAATTATTATAAATAGCTTTTGAAAAGAATTTTATCCATAGTATTTTTAGTGTTATCTGCCCAGGTACTTTGGGCTCAGGATATTATGGAGTTTGTGGTAATTAAAGACCCAACCGATACTATTGTTAATATAAGGGAAAGCTATACTGCACAAAGCAGTATTATCAGTACAGTTCCTAATGGTACTTTATTGTTTTGTTTTGGGAGCAGGGGTAACTGGGCAAGTGTTGAGGCCATGACAGGCAATGAAATAAAAGGAGGATATATCTATAAAAATTTTGCAACCCCGATATATGCATTTACAGAATTAAAGCCAACCGATACGAAAGAGAATCAGCTTGTTTTACAAGGGCAGGGAATAGAGATTATAATTAGCACAGGCCCTTTTGATGAAAAACAGCACACCTACAAATATGATGAAACGGGTAAATATATAATTGCTATAGACGATAAATGGGTTTGGGGGACTGACGGTGGTATGCCCACAACCGAGTATAAGTCTGTTACAGTAAGTTTTAATGGAGATACAGTTACCTTACCTAAAGAAGCGCTGCATAACCTGTACCAGCCCAATTTTACACATACACGTGCTTATTATGATGAGGCAGCCGATGCTTTATACATAACTACTTTAAATAGTGATGGCGCCGGCGGGTATTGCCTTGTGTTTGTGATAAAAGATAAAAAGTATAAAGAAAGAGTAATGAATACAGGTTTTTAACCTAATATAACGATATGAGCATAAAGAACGACCTTTTTTTAAAAGCATTACGTAACGAAACCGTTGAGCGACCACCTGTGTGGATGATGCGCCAGGCCGGGCGATACCTGCCTGAGTTTCGTGCGCTTCGTGATAAATATGATTTTTTCACCCGTTGCCAAACACCGGAGCTTGCTGCCGAGATAACCGTACAGCCGATACGCATAGTAAAGCCGGATGCCGCTATTTTATTCAGTGATATACTGGTGGTGCCGCAGGCAATGGGCATAGAGGTACTGATGAAAGAGAATGTCGGGCCTTTCCTGCCTAACCCTATACGCTCTGTACAGGATGTAGAGCAGGTGCGCGTGCCGGATGTAAATGAAGAGCTTCGCTATGTAATGGATGCCATAAAGCTAACCAAAGAAATGCTGAATGATGAGGTGCCGCTGATTGGTTTTGCCGGCAGCCCGTGGACGATATTCTGCTATGCGGTAGAAGGCAAAGGGTCTAAGAGTTTTGATACGGCAAAAGGTTTCTGCTTTTCCCAGCCCGAAGCGGCGCATGCATTGCTGCAAAAAATAACCGATACTACCATAGCCTACCTAAAAGAAAAGGTAAAAGCAGGCGTAAATGCGGTACAGGTTTTCGACAGTTGGGGTGGTATGCTCAGCCCGGTTGACTACCAGGAATTTTCTTGGAAATACATCAACCAGATCGTTGAGGCGCTTGCGCCCGAAACCCACGTGATAGTATTTGGTAAAGGCTGCTGGTTTGCATTGGGCTATATGGCGCAGAGTAAGGCTTCGGCACTTGGCGTAGACTGGACGTGCTCGGCACGCAATGCACGCTACCTAAGTGGTGGAAATATAACCCTGCAGGGTAATTTTGACCCAAGCCGTTTATTATCACCTATCCCAACCATTAAAAAAATGGTGCACCAAATGATAGATGAGTTTGGTAAGGATAATTACATAGTGAATTTAGGGCATGGCATACTGCCAAACATTCCGGTAGATCATGCCAAGGCATTTATTGATGCAGTAAAGGAGTATAAATAAAATCAGTTAACGGTTAACGTTTTACAGTTGACAGTCAGCAATGAAGGATAAATTTTACGCATACATACAGCAATTACAGGATTCTATAACAGCCCGGCTTGAAGCAGTTGACGGCAAGGCAAAATTCCGCGAAGACCTTTGGGAGCGCCCTGAAGGTGGCGGTGGCCGTACCCGTGTTATAGAGGATGGTAATGTTTTTGAAAAAGGCGGGGTAAATATTTCGGCGGTACACGGGCCGTTGCCTAAAGCCATGCAGGCTTATTTTAATGTAGGCGATGTCGATTTTTTTGCGTGTGGGCTTAGTTTGGTAATTCATCCTAAAAACCCATTTGTGCCTACAGTACATGCCAACTGGCGCTATTTTGAAATGTATGATAAAGAGGGTAATGTGGTTGACAGCTGGTTTGGCGGCGGCCAGGATTTAACGCCGTACTACCTGTTTGATGAGGATGCGGTGCATTTTCACCAAACCTGTAAAACGGCCTGCGATAAGCACAACCCTGAATTTTACCCGAAATATAAAAAACAGTGCGATGAATACTTCCGCAACACCCACCGCGATGAAGCAAGGGGTATTGGCGGCCTGTTCTTTGACCATTGTAAAGCTTCAGACAGTTTCAGTATGGAGCAGTGGTACAACTTTGTAACAGAGGTCGGTAACAGCTTTCTTGAAGCGTATGTGCCGATAGTGGAGAAAAGAAAAAATATTGAGTATACCGAAGCTAACCGTAACTGGCAGGAAATACGCCGTGGCAGGTATGTAGAGTTTAACCTGGTGCACGATAAAGGCACGCTGTTCGGTTTAAAAACCAACGGGCGTATAGAGAGTATACTGATGAGCTTACCGCCACACGTGCAGTGGGTATATAACCACCACCCGGAGGCCGGCAGCGAGGAAGAGAGGCTATTGAAGGTTTTGAAGAAGCCGGGGGAATGGATCCCCACAGTTTACAGTTAACGGTACACAGTTTACAGCAAGATGGTTGATTACAGAAATTATATTGTTTGGCAAAAGTCGCACCAGTTTGTATTAGATGTATATAAGCTTACCGCTTCCTTTCCGAAATCAGAACAATTCAACCTGATATCGCAGATAAACAGGGCAAGTCTATCTATACCGACTAATATAGCTGAAGGTTGTGGCAGGGAATCGCAAAAGGAACTCATAAGGTTTCTTTATATTTCATCCGGTTCTGCCCACGAAACGGAATATCTTTTACTTGTGTCTAAAGATTTAGGTTTTATAGAAAAAGACCTATACAATAAATTGAATTCAGAAGTTAATGAGATTAAAAAGATGCTTGCATCATTAATAAGAAAGATAGCAGAAACGGTTAACCGTTAACTGTCAACTTAAAACTTAAAGAAAATGTTCCCTATACAAAGAAACAGAAGACTAAGAACCAATGACAGCATTCGTGCTTTGGTTCGCGAAACAACCATAAGTACTGACGATTTTATGTTCCCTATGTTTATTGCAGAGGGGAAAGATGTAAAGGTTGAAATACCAAGTATGCCGGGCATATTCCGCCGTTCGCTTGACCTTACCGTAGAGGAGGTTAAGGAGCTTTGGAATTTGGGCATTAAGGCTGTAAACATTTATGTAAAAGTCAGCGACGACCTTAAAGACAATACAGGGAAAGAGGCATGGAACCCTGACGGGCTGATGCAGCAATCTATTAAAGCCATAAAAGATGCCGTACCCGGCATGATAGTAATGCCCGATGTTGCACTTGACCCTTACAGCATATACGGGCACGACGGCATTATAGAAAACGGTTATGTGGTTAACGATGCTACTGTAGATGCCCTTACCCGCATGAGCGTGAGCCATGCCGATGCAGGCGCCGACTTTGTAGCACCCAGCGATATGATGGACGGGCGTGTGTATGCCATCCGCAAGGCGCTTGAGGAAACAGGCCATCACAATGTGGGTATTATGAGCTATAGTGCCAAGTATGCATCGTCATTTTACGGGCCGTTCCGCGATGCGCTGGACAGTGCCCCGAAAGAATCAGGAGTGCCGGTGCCAAAGGATAAAAAAACCTACCAGATGGACTATGCCAACCGCACAGAGGCTGTAAAAGAAGCGCTACAGGATGTAGAAGAGGGTGCCGATATGGTAATGGTAAAACCGGGGCTGGCCTATCTTGATATAGTACGTGAAGTTAAGAATGCAGTAAATGTACCGGTTAGTGTTTTCCACGTTTCTGGCGAATATGCCATGGTAAAAGCCGCCGCTGAAAAGGGCTGGCTGGATCATGACAAGATTATGCTGGAGCAGTTGCACTGTATTAAGCGTGCCGGAGCCGACCTTATTTCTACTTATTTTGCTAAAGAAGCTGCACTACTTTTAAATAAATAATCGGGAGCAAATGAAAAAGTTACTTGTTATAATCGCGGTTTTTGCGTTCTTGTCATGTAAAGATGATAAGCAAAAAGAAGATTTCTCTACTGGGGAAGCCGAAGTATCGGAGGGTGCTGCTGCTAACATGACTGCCTCGCAAAAGCTGGGGCTGGAAATATTTAACGGTAAGGGTAACTGCTATACCTGCCACAAGCCGGAGCAAAAGGCAATAGGCCCTTCGTTACAGGTAATCGCAAAGGCATATAAAGCAAAAGGCGGCGACATGGCTGCATTTTTAAGGGAAAAAGCTGAGCCTATAGTTGACCCCTCTCAATATGCTACCATGAAAACCAATTTTTATATAACCAAGCATTTTACCGATGAGGAAATGCAGGCAGTGGTAGACTATGTAATGAGTTTTCAGTAGTCAGCTATCAGCAATTAGCTCTTAGCTACCAACTGAAAAGTTCCCTCCTCTTGGGATTAGGGCTTTATGGGGCAACAAGCTTGAAGCCTACGCGCGGTATGTTTTCTATTCGGATGCGGTTATCATCTTTAAATATCTTTCGCAGGCGCGATATAAACACATCCATGCTACGGCCCATAAAGTAATCGTCTGTCCCCCAGATAGAGGTAAGTATCTTTTCGCGCTTTAATATGGTGTTTTTGTTCTCTATAAAAAGCTGCAAGAGTGCCGCTTCACGCTCGGTAAGCTGTGTTTCTTCGCCATTTTTAGAAATGGTATAGTTTACGGCATCAAACGTAAAGTCGCACAATGTAAAAATGCTGTTTTTCTGCGGGGTTTGCTTTTGGCTGCGTTGCAGGAATACCTCAATTTTTAGGATAAGCTCTTCCATGCTGTAGGGCTTAACCAGGTAATCATCGGCGCCCAGGCGAAGGCCTTTAATACGGTCTTCTTTAAGCGTTTTTGCCGAAAGGAAAATTATCGGCACCTCCACATCACGCTTGCGAATGGCGGCAGCCAGCTCAAAACCATCCATCTGCGGCAGCATAACATCAAGTATGCACAGGTCAAAATCATCCTGCTTAAAAGCGTCAAACGCTGCTTTGCCATTATCAAAATGCACTACATCATAATGCTGCTCAAGGTTATCGGCAGTTAAAAATGCAAGTGTGTTATCATCTTCGGCATACAGTATTTTCTTTTTCATGCTAAACTGCTTTTAGGTATGGTAATGCTTATCGTTATACCTGCATCGGGGTTGTTCTTAATGCTTATTTTCCACCCGTGCAGCTCGCATATCTTTTTTACATAGAATAGCCCTATCCCAAAACCTTCCACTTCTTTTTTATTTTCGCGCGGCACACGGTAAAACCGGTCAAACACATAATCGATATGGGCAGGGGGTATACCGGGACCGTTATCGGTGAAAAGCACTTCCAGCCCTTTTTCTTTTTTAATAACCGCTATGGCCACCTGTGGGGAATTGCTGCCATATTTCACGGCATTTTCTACAATGTTATAGGTGATATTATACAGATGGAAAGCATCTGCAAGAATAGGAATGTTGTTGTCGGGAGTGTTCAGGCTTATTGCAGCATGCGGATATTTCATTGCTGCATTTTCTTTTACCAGCTCCAGCGTTTCTGTTAGGTTAATTTCTTGCTTATCAAGCTGCATTAGGCGGGTATCGGCTTTAGCCACGTTCAGTATGCGCTCTATGTGCTGGTTCAGCTTATTGCTTTGCTCAATAATAATTTTCAGGTATTTGTTCAGCTTTGGGTTGTTCTCTATCTCTTCCTGCTTAACCGCATAGTTAGAAGCTATCAGTATAGACGACAAAGGCGTTTTAAACTCATGCGTCATGTTATTGATAAAATCCTTTTGCAGTTCGCTGTATTTTTTCTGTTTCAGCAGCATAAAAACAGAATAAACATAAATTACCAGTACGAGGAACAAAACCCCGGTATATATCCAGTATTGCTGTAAAGATGCTATATAGTTATACCGCAGTTGCGGAAACCTTACTGCAAAATAATAAATAAGCCCTTCTTTTTTGGTAAAGCATTTTTCGCAGCGGGCATTCTCATCTTTACTTTCACCTCCGGCATTTATGTAATTACCATATACCATCTCATCACTGGCACAGTCATAAATGGCATATTCATAATCAAGCTCAAGCTTTACCTTTTCAAACTCGCTTTTCAGGTAGTACTCCAGGATATCAGCTTCAAAAACATCATCCACATTGACTACATAATAATCGTCCGAAACCTTTTTTATGGGGCTGGTAGCAGGCAGTTCGCTTTTATTATCACTGTAAATTTTATCTACCACATCCTGCAATGCAAAGTGGATTTTCTCGGCAAACTCTTTGCGCTCAAACATAAAAGCTTCCTTTAGCATAACGAGTTGCATGGTTAAAACCCCTGTTATGGCTATAAGGCCTATAAAAACAATTATGTTAAGTTTACTGACTTTCATTTGCTTTGGAACGCTCTTTGCACAATATATTGCCCGATATTACTATAAAAAAGGATGTGCAGCAAGCCATTAACATGTCATTAACAAGACTTTGAAGCCGGTTAACATATTTCTTTACAATAGTAAATATATTTGTAATGCTAAAACAACAAATTTGATATTAACCCTATAATTAATTTTAAAAATTATGAAATCATTAAAACTTAGTTTATTTGCTGCCGCAGGTGCATTTATGCTTACTGTAGCTGCCCAGGCACAAAGTGTTGCCAAACCAACAATTAAAACCGGTACATCGGTTGCAGCAGCTGCTTCTACCGAAGAAAAGAACACTCAGCCAAGCAAGATTAGCTGGAAAGAAGACTCTTATAACTTTGGAGATATAGAGAAAGGAAAGCCTGTTTCTCATGAGTTTACTTTTAAAAACACTACAGACCAGACAATCCTGATCACAAATGTAAAGGCATCTTGCGGATGTACGGCTACCAACTATACTAAAACACCTATCAAGCCGGGTGAAACAGGTAATGTAACTGCAACTTACAATGCACATAGCGTTGGAAGCTTTAACAAAACTGTTACGGTAACCACAAGTGATAGTGATGTAAAAAAAGTGCTTATTATTAAAGGTAAAGTACTTACTCCTGAAAATGAAGAGGCACCTGCAACAGGAACAAAATCATAAGTTATAACATTGTGATATATAAGCATACCACCCCTTGCGGGTGGTTTTTTTATTTATTAAAGAGTTATTACTTTTACCCTTATGGAAACAGCCTATATAAATACTCCTTTGGGAACCACCGCCATAGAAGGCGATGCAGCAGGCATTGCCAGAATAACGGTGCTCAATGACAAAGCTGAATCTACAAAGGCAGATATGGTTCCGGAAGCACTACATGACGCGGTAAACCAGCTTATCGAATATTTTAATGGTAACCGCACTGCATTTACATTTAAGCTCAACCCACTGGGAACTGATTTCCAGAAAAAAGTATGGCAGGCATTGTTAGAGATACCCTTTGGCAAAACAACCTCCTACCAGGAACTTGCCGTAAAGCTGGGAGATGTAAAAGCCATACGTGCCGTAGCCGCTGCCAACGGTAAAAACCCGCTTTGGATTGTGGTGCCTTGTCACAGGGTAATAGGTTCTGACGGTTCACTAACCGGATATGCAGGAGGGCTATGGCGTAAAAAATGGCTGCTGGAGCATGAATGCCCACCCGTACAGCAAAGCTTATTTTAATCGCGTTTGCATTACATTTTTAATTAAATTCGTTGCATAACCATTATGCAGTAGTTATGCGTTTCATTAAAAATTTCCTTTTCTGGCTGATTGTTGTTTTTGGCTTCATCATTATACTCATGTATATTTTTGATGTAGATTACCTGCTGCGTGCTGTCCGCACGATTTATTTCCGTGGTGAAACCACCGCTTTTTTAGATGATTACCGTGAGTTTCCTAACAGGACAATAGAAAAAGGCACAGTGCAGCCCTGGGCATTGCATAAAGACTACAATAAAGTAAAGCCTACCCAAAGACTTACCGAAGCACATAAAGACCTTGAAACCGTTGCCTACCTTATTATAAAGAACGACAGTATTTGGCACGAAAGCTATTATGACGGTTACGGCAAAGACAGCCGCTCCAATTCATTCTCTATGGCAAAAAGTATTGTCTCGGCAGCCTTGTTTAAAGCCATTGAAGAGGGAAAGATTAAAAGCCTTGACCAAAAGGTAAGTGATTTTTACTCAAAGTTCGGCACAGGCATGGGTGCTGATATGACAGTAGGCGACCTTTCATCTATGGCATCAGGGCTTAGTTGGGATGAGCGTTACTACAGCCCTTTTTCTATCGTTACACGCGCTTATTTTGATGATAACCTTGAAGATGTAATATTAGGCCTTGATGTTACCGAGCAACCCGGCAAAGAGTTTAAATATCTTAGTGGCGCAACAGAGCTTTTAGGTATGGTAATAACAAAAGCTACCGGGCAAACGCTTTCAGAATATGTTTCAGATAAATTCTGGAAACCTATGGGTGCAGCCAATGATGCCTTATGGCAGGTAGATAACCCCGATGGCATAGAAAAAGCATACTGCTGTATTGCAAGCAATGCCCGCGATTTTTCGCGCTTTGGCAGGCTGTTCCTGCACAACGGCAATTGGAACGGTAGGCAGATTTTATCTGAAGAATCAGTACAAAAAATGGTAACACCCCGTTTTGGTGAGTCACCGCAATATGGCTATGGGTGGTGGATACACAATTACCTCGGAAAAAAAATGTACTATATGCGCGGGCACTTAGGGCAGTTTGTTATTGTAATTCCGCAGGATAATATTATAATTACCCGCCTGGGTCATTTAAAAGGGCTACAAACCGATACCGACCCGCACAGTAACGACTTCTATGTGTATGTGGATGAAGCCTATAAAATGATGGGTATGATGCAGCCAAATGAGGGTGCAGGCAACAGCAAAGCCCTTACCGAAGCAGATGTTTTACTACAAGAATAAGCATGATTGAAAAAGTAAACCTTGAAAATATACTTTTCCTGGATATAGAAACCGTTCCCGAACAGCCCCATTTCGGACATCTGGATGAGGAAACGCAGCTTTTATATGACCTTAAAACCCAATACCAGCGCAAAGACGGCCAGTCGCCCGAAGAATTTTACGAACGTGCGGGTATCTGGGCAGAGTTTGGTAAAATAATATGTCTTTCAGCCGGATTTTTCACCTTTAGGGGAGATATACGCCACTTTCGAGTTACCTCTTTCTGCGGAGAAGAAAAACAGATACTGAAGGATTTCAGCAACCTGCTTATCAATCATTTTAACGGGCCGCAGCACATATTGTGCGGACATAATGCCAAAGAGTTTGATTTTCCCTTTATAGCCCGCCGCATGATTATCAATGGGATGCCGTTGCCGCCCAAGCTTAACCTTTTCGGCAAAAAGCCGTGGGAGGTGCCCCACCTCGATACTATGGAATTATGGAAATTCGGCGATTATAAAAGTTTTACATCGCTAAAGCTGCTGTGCAAGATATTGGGAATACCATCTTCTAAAGGTGATATAGACGGCAGCCAGGTTAGCCACGTGTTTTATAATGAAAAAGACATAGATCGTATTGTAACCTATTGCGAAAAAGATGTGGTAGCCGTTGCACAGGTGTTATTGCGCATGCGCCGTGAAGATTTATTAATAGAAGATGAGATAATTCATGTATAAAATGAGGCTGTCTCATAAGTGTCATTCTGAAGGGAATGCACTTTTAAGACAGCTTCTTTCTATTCTTTGTGTACATCTTTAAACTTAATCATATCAAAAAGCCGCTGTTCTTTTTCGTTATCAAAGCCGCATGAGGTTTTAAACTCCTTTGGGTTTTCATAAGTACCAAACAGCATATCCCACCAAACAATATCACCATAATTATTATTATGCTTGTTATATTCATGATGAATGCGGTGCATTTCGGGGCGTTGAAAAATGTAACCAATCCAGCGCGGGGTTTTAATATTGGTATGATAAAAAAATTCTCCAAGTGCGGTGCAAACGGTATAGATACCCGCCGCTTCAAGGCTTAATCCTAATAGCGTGTACACCAGCAGGCTACCTATAATGGAGTTCACAATCATTTCTAACGGATGTTTGTAAAATGATGTAATTACTTCTATCCTTTGCGGGCTGTGGTGTATCTGGTGGAAATGTGTCCATAAGAAATCAATCCTATGGCGCCACCTGTGCCACCAGTAAAATATAAATGTTGCAATAAAGTAGGCAATCAGCCCGCCTGTAACCGGAGAAACATGATCAGACAAACGGAAAAGTGATATGGCAGAAAGCCACTTTTCCCAGGTTATACCCGCTAAAAGCACTACGCCAAGCTGAATAAAATTAACACCCAGTACCCTGATTGTCCAGGTTGGGACTTCCGGCAGCTTCCAGCCGAGGTTTAAACGCTCGATAAGAAAGCATACTGCGAAAGAGATAAATATAATGGTTAGCATAAATGATATTTTTTAGTTAAAAATAGCCCCGCAGCCTGTAGTTGGCACATAG
The DNA here is from genome assembly GCF_024305175.1 of Flavobacterium sp. Classification (GTDB taxonomy): domain Bacteria; phylum Bacteroidota; class Bacteroidia; order Flavobacteriales; family Flavobacteriaceae; genus Flavobacterium. The sequence goes on along the minus strand of NZ_JAMWYY010000021.1, from coordinate 6,815 downwards.
CTACGGGGCATCCGCTAAACGTTATAGTTCGTCAAAATGTTTAATGTCGCGGGTATTTTTTTGTACGGCTATAGCAGCAAAAAGGCTAAGTGCGAAAGACATGCCGTAAAATCCTTTTTCGCTCAGGTACAGGTCGGCTTTCCAAAGCCCTATTACCAGCAGCAGTAAAGATGCTATTGTGGTAAACCAGCTTATGCCATAATACATATCGGTAACAGGCAGCCCTTCCTGCCTGTCGCGCACGCTTTTCTGAACTGATATTACCGAGAACAAACCAAAGAGTAATATGGTAAAGTAATATCCTTTCTCATTCAGTTCCATGTCGGCATTAATCAGGCCAATGCAAAACGATACCATTCCGGTCAATAACGCTACCCATGAGGCGCCTACAAAGGCAGGGCTCGGTTTTAAAAGTGAAACACTCTTGCTATGCTGCTTTTTAGCAGCTTTAAAATTCTCATTTACTTCATTAGATGTTAGCGGACCCATAATTTCTTTGTTTTAAGATTATGAGGCAAATCTCCGTTTAATCTGCAACCTGCTAAAGTTAATTTCATTTATAAACTGACGATATACTTTTAATTATATATATTTATGGTATCTTAAAAATCTGCTTTATGAATGCTATTAATGAGATAGTTTCAATTATGTCTAATGAAGATAAAAAAGCTTTCAAAAGCTTTATGTCTAAACGGAACAAAAGGCATAATGTAAAAAACATCCGCTTTTTTAACTTGCTTAAAACTGACGATATAAATATTTTAAAAAATGAATTTATATCAGGAAAAAATGCAGATGCTTATCATGCTTTGCGTAAAAGGGTATATGATTGCATGGTAGAATTTATGGGAAACCGCGCATTTGAAGTAGATACTTCCGCCGAACATGAAGTGTTGAAACTGCTGGTAGTAAGCCGCGTTTTCTTAGAACATAAATTGTACAAAACTGCATTTAAATGCCTTGTTAAAGCCGAAAATAAAGCGCTACCATTAGAGCAATTCAGTTTATTGAATGAAATATATCTAACGCAGATACAATTTGCCCACTTATCAGGAAGCCCTCAACTCGATGAAACAATAGCAAAGTTTAAAACTAACAGCGAAAAACTGTATCATGAACAGCAGTTAAACATTGGTTATGCTTTGTTGCGCCGCGAACTTGCCGACATTTATCATAAGGGCAAGATAACCGACTTCCGTGCACTTGTGCGTAATACTATTGAGACACTGGGGGTGTCGCTGGAAGAAATACTATCATACAAATCACTGTACCAGATATTGTATATCGCCAACGAATTTTCCTCTATAAACAGCGATTTTAGTATTATTGAACCTTTTATAGAGCGCAGCCTGAAGTTTATTGATGAAAAAGAGGGAAGCCGCCATTTATATTATCACATATATGTACTTTATTTTATTGCCAATGGCTATTTACGCAACAGGCAGTTTAACAAGTCGCTGTATTACCTGGAGCAGATGGGTGAGCAAATGGAGCTAAAACAGAAAAAATACTTTAATCGCTTTTTCCTGCGTCATCAATTACTGAAAGCACTTGCATTAAATTATTCCGGCAGGGCAGAAGAGGCAGTAGCCACTGCACAAAAAGCCCTGTTGAAACAAAAAAATGGCGACCCTACAGATATAAATGATCTCTGGCTGTGCCTTGCTGTAATACATCTGCAAAATGCTGACAGGGAAGCTATAAAATATATATTGCGCTTTACCCACTCTGACAGTTGGTATGAAAAGCGTATGGGCATGGACTGGGCAATAAAAAAAGTATTAGTAGAGATATTGCTTCATGCAGAATTTGATAAAGAGGAACTTGCCCTATCGCGTATTAAAAGCTTTAAGAAACGCTATAAAAAGTATCTTATGCAGGTTAATGAAGATAGGGTGTTAACCTATGCTCAGCTTTTAGAACAGTTACTTTTAAAACCAGAAAGCATACACGATAAAAAATATTTAGAGCGTATAGAAGCATTTAGCACAATGGCAAAAAAAGGCGATATTTTTGTTGTAAGCTTTGTAGGCTGGCTTACAGCTAAGGTCAACAGAAAACCTGTTTATGATACCATCATAGAAATGGTAAACAATAAGCATTAACGCTCACCTTCCCATTCGGCATAAAACTGAGACAGGAAACCTTCCATGTACCTGTGGCGCGCTTCTGCCATTTCCTTACCGGTTCTGGTGTTCATGCGGTCTTTAAGCAACAGCAGCTTTTCATAAAAATGGTTAAGGGTAGGAGCGTTATTATTTTTATACTCCTCTTTTGTCATGTTTAGTTGCGGTGCTATTTCCGGATTATAGAGCGTACGGTTTTTAAATCCGCCATAGTTAAAAGTACGCGCTATACCTATAGCGCCCAGTGCATCAAGCCTGTCGGCATCCTGAACAATTTGCAATTCAGCCGAATTAAAAGCGCGCTCAAAGTTGCCGCCCTTAAAAGAAATGTTCTTTATTATGTTTTCAACATGGCTGATAACACCTTCGGGCGCACCTTCACTTTCCAAGAACTGCCTTGCTAACGCGGGGCCTACGGTTTCATCACCATCGTGAAATTTGCTGTCGGCTATATCATGCAATAATGCACCAAGCTGCACTGTGAGTAAATCACATTCTTCAGATTCTGCTATTTTCAGCGCATTATTATATACCCGCTGGATGTGGAACCAGTCGTGGCCGCCTTCGGCATTTTTTAATTGTTCTTTTACGAAAAGTATTGTTTTATGTATCAGTGCGGGGTTGCTCATTGCGGTTTATTTGGGACTGAATAGTATCGGTTTTTATTCTGAAATAAAAGATGGAAAATAATGCTGTTATGCAATATACTACAGGCCACCACAGGTTATTGCGCAGGCTGAATACAAAAGTATAATCTGCAATAACAAAGGTTATGTATATTGCGGCTATGGCATAAAGGCTTATAAGTGTTTTCAGCTTTAATGCAGTAGTATTCTTTTTTTGAAGATAGGCTTTCAGTATAAAAATTAAAGCCATTGCAGGGACAGATAGGGTAAGCCCTGTTAGTACCATCAGGGAAAGCAAAAGTATAGCTGTGCCACTGTTTATCCATTCTTTATTACCGCTTACAGCAAGAAGGCAGCACACCAAAAAAGGTGATACTAACAATGTTGTGAGCCATAATTTTAAAAGATACTTCATTTGCGGCCTGTTGGTATAACAAATATACTCAGATTAAGCCAAATTAAAAGCCGCAACATGTGCGGCTTTTCAGTATTATTTTATCAGGGCTGGCTGTACCCATTTAAACACGTGTGGTTCTTCGGGTATTACTATCCTTTCGCTTATCCTTGCCATCCTGTCCGGGAGCTTCATCAGGAAGTCCCTTGCTTTTTCGGCTTCGGCTGTAAGCCCTGTTATCTTATCTATCTGCCATTTTTCAATCAGCTTGCGCAGTATATCAACATAGTCATGTGCTGTGTAAACACCTATGCGCTGTGCCGAATCAGAGAACTGCTCAAATGCGCTGCTTATCTTTTCTCCTGATTCCCTTAAAAAGTGGGCGGGCATGGTTATCTTCAGCTTCATCATGTGCTGAAAGGCCAGCATCATTTCGCTTGGGTCAACTTTAAAAATGCGGTCAACAAATTCGCTGTAAGCCAGGTGGTGGCGCATCTCATCGCCCGCAATAAGCCTGCACATTTTAGACAGCTTATTGTCACCGAATTTCTTGGCTATCTGCGATACACGGTTATGCGATACATAGGTAGCAAGCTCCTGAAAACTGGTATAAACAAAGTTTTTATACGGGTCGCGGTCGGTACCAATATCAAAACCGTCGTTTATAAGGTGGTGTGTTGTCATTTCCACTTCGCGCATGTTAACGCGCCCGCTAAGGTAAAGGTATTTGTTAAGCGTATCGCCGTGGCGGTTCTCTTCGCCGGTCCAGTGGCGCACCCACTTGCTCCAGCCGTTACCGCCGTTTTCTACCTGGTTAATGCCTTCTACATCCATTAGCCAAGATTCATAGGTTGGCAGGGCTTCCTCAGTAATGGTATCGCCCACCAGCACTACCCAAAAATCATAGGGCAGGTCTTTGGCAATTTCCCTGAGTTCTTTTAGGTCTTCAGGAAAATTTTCATTCCGGCTGTCCGGCAATAAATCGCTCGGCTGCCATATTTTTTCTACCGGTACAAGATAATTGTCGACAAAAGTATCGATGTTCTTTTCAAGGAACTGCATTACTTCTATCCGGATGTTTTTTATTGACATAATTATTTAATTTTTACTCCTTGTGTTACTTCTCTCTCTGTACGTTCCATCAACTCAGCAAAAGGAATACTCTTTACGGCAAAAGGCTCGTGCACATTAAAGGTAATGTGGCTGCCAAGCCCCAACGGGTACTGCCCGAATTTGAACAGTTTCCAAGAGTTGTTTATGCTTACCGGTACAATGTAGGCAGACGGTGCATATTTGCAAAGTATTTTAAGGCCGTTTTCTGAAAACCGTTTCGGCACTCCTGTTTTGCTGCGGGTCCCTTCAGGGAATATTACTGCCGAGCGGTTGTGTTTTTCTATATACTCTGCAAGTTCTTTAATGGCAGGCAGCGCCTGTTTAGGGTCTTTCCTGTCTATAAGTGCCGAGCCGCCGTGCCTCAGGTTATACGATACACTTGGTATGCCTTTGCCCAATTCTTTTTTGCTGATGAACTTTGGGTGAAACTTCCTCATAAACCAGATTATTGGCGGGATATCATACATGCTCTGGTGGTTGGATACAATAATGAGCGGAACACCATGTGGTATTTTTTCAATACCCCGAAACTTATACGTAGTGCCCAGTAAATTGGTGCAGTGCATAAGGAACCAGTTAAGGATATCAACACTTTTTTTGTGAGCCTTATAACCAAAAACGTTAAGGCAAAACCACTGTACAGGATGAAAAATAACCAATATCAGCAGGAATACAATGTAAAATACCGCAGAAAGCGGGTATGAAAGCACCTTCTCCATTTAGCATTTAGAAATTCGCGTAAAAGTACTACCTTTTATTAACATACTAAAAATTTTTAATATGCCTGCATATATAAAAGCAACAACCACGCCAATTAGCGTGGTTGTAAATAATAATTGTCTGATTATTAGCAGAATTCGTTATAAGCGTCTTTTAAATTCTCTGCAATCATTTCGGCAGGGCGGCCTTCAATGTGATGGCGCTCCAGCATGTGCACCAGCTCGCCATCCTTAAACAGTGCCATAGCAGGCGATGACGGCGGGAACGGGAACATCAGTTCGCGGGCTGCATCTACAGCATCTTTATCTACCCCGGCAAATACCGTTATCAGGCTGCTTGGCGTTTTGCCATTGTCAAGGCTCATCCTTGCCCCGGGGCGGGCGTTACGCGCCGCACATCCGCACACAGAGTTTACCACTACCAGCGTAGTGCCTTGCTTAGAAATTGCATTTTTTACCGCGTCGGCTGTATATAATTCTTCAAAACCTGCTTCTGAAAGTTCAGCGCGCATTGGTTTTACCAGTTCTTCAGGATACATATCTTTTATAATTAAAGTTTTAGGCTGTAAAGTTACAAAGAAATACTGTTCTAAAAAATACTACAGTTAAAACAGGTTGCGCAAAAGCGCTTTTATAAAAGGCATTTTAGGGCAGGCCCATATTACCTTTAGCTCTTCGGCAAATGTTGTTTCTTCATCAAGGAATTTAAATATGAGCTGCGGGTGCACCTTGCGGAACATGGCACTAAAAATAGTACTGCCTTTTTCGTTTGTTTTATACAGCACATCCAACAGGAGCAAATCGTAAAACCAAAAACGGTTTTTGCTTCCCAGCTTCCTGAAATCATCATGCTTTTGCATAAAGCTGACAAGCTCCCTGCTTTTTTTTGTGGTATTTTTAAAAGTATATCCGGTGCTTGCCTTTGTCCACCCCCCTGCAGAACCTATATTTACTATATTTTTTGTGTTCTCTTCCCAAAATGGATAGCAGGTCATAGGTATGTTGCCTCTTTCTGTTTCCGTTATGGTATAATGGCTCACGCCCCTCTCAGCAAGATAATCTTTAATGGCATCTTCATATTCTGCTAACGGCAGCAGGTCTTTAGAGAATAGCGTATATTCAACGAGCGCTTCAGTTTCAGATAATGGCAGCACATACATAAAGCGGGTATTGCCGCGTTGCGGTATACTAAAATCCATAAAGGTAACGCAGCCGCTGTCAAAAACAGGCTTATCCGTTTTAACGAACCAGCCGATAAAATGCTGTTGCAGCAGCGGGTATTTGCTTTTTTTAGCCGCTTCTGGATTATAGATACTGTTGAAGAATTTAGCGCAGGTATAAGTATTTGTGGCTGTTGTAACCGTTACGGTACTGCCGTTATCCGTAAATGCTGTAACGGTATTACGAGTAAATGTTATGCCTGCATTTTGTCTGGCAAGCTTGTATATGCTGCTGTAAAAACCAGAGCTTCGCAGCATTTTGTAACGGTAAGGCTCAAGTTGCATCCTGCTGCTGAAGCCTGCATCTGCAAACAGGGCATGATCCCACTGCCTCTTGAGTAAGCCATCCCATTCGCCGCTGCCTTGCTCCCAAAAGCACCAAGTGCGGTCGTTACCTTTGTTGCTGTCAGGCTCTATAACTAAAATACTTTTGCCTGTAAAGCTGCCCGACTGCACCATGCGCTGCAGCGTCATTAAAGAAGCTAAGCCGCCACCTGCAAAAATAAAATCGAAGTGATTTTGTGCCATAAGCACCAAATTTAGTCAAAAAACCAAAGCAGAATATTTAGGCTTATCTAAAAATGTTTTTAAATAAATCAAATTATAGTTATATTTGT
>NZ_JAMWYY010000020.1 GCF_024305175.1 Flavobacterium sp. | reverse complement strand
ATTATATAATGAATAAATTAATTGATGATATTTCTAAATAACTGAAAATCAGTAGTTATTTATTTTAGGAAATATTTAACAATTAAATATTACATAATAAATCGATGAAACGTAATAGTTAAATAATTGTATATCAATACTTTAACTTTATTTTAACTTATATTTGTACTGTGAAAATGAAAGTTTTATTGGTACAAAACGAAGTAAAACGAATGTAAAAAACTGGATGTATGAAAATAGTTAGACTTATCTTAGCTTTATTATTTTGCAGCAGTATTGCAAATGCCCAACTTACTGATTTTAATCTGAACCTCTCTAAAACAGATGAAACCTGTCTGAGCAATGGTTCTATTACTTTTAGTGTTAGCGGACTTACAACGGGTTCTACAGTGTTGTTTAAGGTGTATAAACTACCTAATACCAGCTCTCCTATATCAGTATTATCGGATAATTATTTAGGTGGCTTATCCGCCGGCACCTATAAGGTTGCAGCACTTCAGGCCTTGGGTGATGACTCTAATATGCAGGAGGCACAAATTACTATACAAAACCTTATACAGCCTTTTGCTATTTCTGTTTCTTCCAATAATTTAAACTGTGCTTCAGGAGGCAATATTGTGGTAAACGCCACGCAGGGCATAGCTGCTCAATATGAAATTATATCCGGCCCGGAAACCAGGCCGCTACAGGCATCTAATATTTTCGAAGGGTTACCATCAGGTACATATAATATAAGAGCTTTTAATAATTGCGGTGTAGGTAAAGTTAAAACGCATAGCCTTACCGTAGTCAGTTCTGAACTAAGTATATCAGATCCTGCTTTTGCTGAAACTACAGCTACATTTTGCGACTCTATTACTGTTACAAATGTTATAGCAGCAACATCGGGTACTATAGCCTATCCGCTTACTGTGCAGCACAGGCTGAACGCGATGGAGATAGGTGGTGATGAAATTGTTATTGACCAGACTATTACTAATGGCCCTGCGGACGCTTTAGAGGTATCGGCTGTACTGCCGCGATACAATGTGTCATATCCCTATGAATTGTTTGTTACAGATAACTGTAATACGTTATATGAGAAGACTGATAACATTGTTAGCCATGAATTGGGATTATCTTTTGTTACAGCCAATGCTCCGTGTGGTGAAGAATATCTTATGGTGAATGTGGGAGGATATGTAAACTCTTATACCGTAGAATTTTTATCAGCACCTGATGGTTTTAATGCTTTAGATTATAACGTTGCCGCTAATGGCAGTTTTACACAGCCATCTATAGAGTTTGGTAATGTGGAAAACCCTGTACCATTTGGTTATTATGTACTGCAAGTTACAGATGAATGCGGACGGTCAGCTATTAAAACACTTAATGTAGAGATAAATATACCTACCCCTATTGTAAATGGGCGTAACAACGGCTGCTTTTCAGAATTTGGCAGGATCAGGATAAGTGTTCCTAATTCAAATCTTGTATCGGCTACAATTATTGCAACAAATTCACCTTATACAGGTTCGCTGCCACAAAACGTAACACCTAATATTAATAATGCAGGCACACTTGCATTAAACAATATGCCTGTAGGTTTTTATACTATAGCTTTTACTGACGATTGCGGTTTTAGTTATGAAGAAATTGTAGAAGTACCTCCTTTTATAGAAAAACCTTTTACAGACGCAACGCTTGTTTCTTGTGAAGCAGGTTATGGCTCTGTGATGCTTAGAAGCGGTAACGGAGACCTGACAGAGGTTATAGTTACTGTTGCACCACCGGCCTATAGCCAGATGTATCAGGCTAACGTTTCTTCAAACATATTCAATGGCAGGTTTTATATGGGGAATCTTCCCCAGGGTAATTATGTTTTTAAAGCTACTGACGAATGCGGTATTGTTCATGATATGCAGGTTTATATAGAGGGTTATAATCCACCTGCTCAGGACAGCTTTATCTTTACTCCAAACTGCGGTTCATTCTCTGTTAAGGTTACAGATTCCAGTAATGGTCTTGAAGGCGCTACCTTTTGGCTGCAAAAGCTTAATACATCTACAGGGCAGTGGATGCACCCGCAAACCGGTGTGGTATATACAGAGGGCGCCATGCCTGATTCTGATACCGGGATAAAGCTTAACAACAACACGGTTCGGAATAACTTAAATTACAGCGGAAAATTCAGGATACTAAAAAGGTTTGAAACCTTTACAACTGCAAGTAATGAAAATACTGTATGTATAAGCGAACTGGGACAGTTTGAATATTATGATGTTTTAACTATTAATAGTGCCTACACTATGGCTTGTGTTGGTGAGCCAAATGATGTTTATGTAGAAGTTACCGGATATCCTGTTTCGTATAAAATTACACAAAAAGATGGTGAGCCGTTTATGGTTGATAATGGCGCGGATAATATTTTCAGGAATCTTGAACCGGCAGAATATGTAATGAGTGTTGAAGATGCCTGCGGCAATGTAGTAACGCAATGGATAAATTTCCAGGAACTCCCTTCTATAGCTGCGGCTAACCAGCCTGACGATATGGTTATATGTGCAGAGCCGGGTTCGGGCAATACGGCAGAATTTCACCTAACAGAACAGAACGAAGCAATATTAGGGCCTTTGTTCGGCGCAATGTATACTATAACTTATCACGCAACCCAGGCGGATGCAGATAACGGTAGTAATGCTTTACCGGAATATTATACAAGCCTTTCTAACGGGCAGGTTATATATGTGAGGCTTAAGCACAACGAGATTGATATTTGCCACAGTACTACATTATTCAGGCTATATGTGGGCGAATATCAGGAGCCGCACATAACCAGTAAAGGTACTGTATGCGATGGTATAGCGCTCGAGCTAACAGCAGAAGGTGGGTACAGCAGCTACTTATGGAGTACAGGCGAGACTACACAAACAATATCTGTAACAGAACCGGGGCTTTATACTGTATTTGTTGAAAAGAATTATGGCAACGGTAAATGTGAGGGATTTGCAGAGATGGAAATTTTTGCTTCTGAACAGCCTGAAATTGTTGCTGTGGATACAAGGGACTGGACAAGGGATGAAAACTCAATAACAGTTCATATTAAAGGAGAAGGCCGTTATGAGTATTCTTTAGATGGTTTTAACTATCAGGAAAGTAATGTGTTTGAAAATCTTGAAACTGGGGTTTACCAGGTTTATGTGAGAGACATGAACGGATGCGGGATGGATATAGAAGAAGTAGTGCTGCTGCATTATCCCAACTACTTTACTCCTAACGGAGATGGAGTGCACGACAAATGGTATATTCAGTATGCTATAAAAGAGCCAAACCTTAAAGTACAGATTTATGACAGGTATGGCAAGATAATTACCGCCTTTGGCTCTACAAGCGACGGATGGGACGGAACCTTTAACGGGGCCAGCCTTCCTTCTACAGATTACTGGTTTGTAGTTATCCGCCAGGACGGCAGGGAGTACCGCGGGCACTTTGCAATGGTCAGATAACAAAATAAGCTCCCTGAAAAGGGAGCTTATTGCTTTTTTAGGTATTACAGGTTAAAATTTGTAACCTATACCTATCTGGAATACTGAGTTTTTAGCGTCAATATCTTCTATAATGTCAGTTAAGCCCATGTTATACCTGCCTGTAGCAAAAAGGCCCATACTGGTTTCAAATGTAAGGCCGGCAGCTACACCAAACTCAAAGCTTTCAGCTTCGGCAGGAGTACCTTCAAGGTCAATATCTCCGTCGTTAGAGTTAGGATTAAAATCAAACTCTTCATTAACAACAAAGCTAAACTGTGGTCCCACTTCAAGGCTTAGTCCGTCAAGTACATATACTTTTGCAAGTATCGGCACGTTAATGTAGTCAAGCTGGTATTCTGCTTTGTCACCGTCAGATCCCTCAATGTCTGCATCAAATCCCTGGCCAGAGTATAAAACTTCTGCCTGGATAGAGAACATCTCGGTTAACGGCATTTCGCCAAGTACACCTACGTGAAAGCTTGTCCTTGAGTCAGGGCTGTCAAAGTCATCACCTGTAACAGTTGCAAAGTTAACACCACCCTTTACACCAAATCTTGGCGATAATGAATTCATGTTGCTGGTTTGCGCATTTACTGCTGCAATACCTCCAAACATTACAGCACTTAGAAATAACATTTTAATTCGTTTCATCTTGATAAAGTTTTAGTTTTGTTGAGTCAAAAGTATTGCATTAAAATTCCTGCTTTTGTCAAATTTTTCTTAATTCACATAACTTTAACCGCGTGAAAAACTGGGATAAATACATAAACGACTATAAATCATACCTCAGGATAGAGCGTGGGCTCTCGGTAAATTCGGTAGCAAATTATATTTTTGACATAAAAAGGCTGCTACAGTATTTAACACAATTTAATATTGAGGTTTCGCCATTACAGGTTTCGGAAGATATTATACAGCAGTTTGTTTACCATATTGCTGCAGAACTAAACCCCCGCTCGCGGGCAAGGGTAATTTCAGGGCTAAAGAGTTTTTTTAATTACCTCGTTTTTGAAGACTACCGTAAAACATCGCCAATGGAACTTATTGAGGTACCCAAGATTGGCAGGAAGCTGCCCGACACATTGTCAACACAGGAAATTGACAATCTTATTGCTGCAATAGATCTTAGCACAAATGAAGGCGAACGCAACAGAGCTATGCTTGAGCTTTTATACAGCTGCGGGCTCAGGGTTTCGGAACTGGTTACACTTAAAATATCCGATTTGTATTTTGAGGAAGGCTTTATTAAAGTTACCGGCAAAGGCAGCAAGCAGCGTTTTGTGCCGATAGGTACATTTACCCAAAAATATATTAGCATTTATAAAGACCAGGTAAGGGTGTTACAACCAATACAAAAAGGTAATGAAGATACTTTGTTCCTTAACAGGAGGGGCAGGGGGCTAACAAGGGCTATGGTATTTACTATTATTAAAAATCTGGCAAAGAAGATAAACCTCTCTAAAAATATTAGCCCGCATACTTTCCGGCATTCGTTTGCGACCCACCTGCTGGAGAACGGTGCCGATTTAAGGTCTATCCAGATAATGCTTGGGCATGAATCTATAACCACAACAGAAATTTATATGCACTTAGACCGCAGGTTTTTAGATAATGTTCTTAATACATATCACCCAAGGCGATAGTTTATAAACTATTTATTACATCATTATAAAATCTTAATTATATTTATATAGTTTTTTGCTCTAATTTCGTATCATGAAGTTTTTCGATTTACCTGATATCCATGATGGGGAAAGCCTTAACGCTTTCTATAAAAAGCTGCTGGACCAGGTGCCCGACCTTATTTTTAAAATGGTTTGGAAGGCAGATAACCTTTATTCGGTTGTATTTGCCAGCGAAAGCGTTAATGATATTTATGAGCTGAGTGTAGAAACATTTCTTTCAGATACGGATATATTTTTCAGGGAGCGCATTCATCCTGAAGATGCCGAAGGCTTTATAGCCTCTATGGAATTTGCCAAAGATACACTTTCACGCTGGAACCATGAATACCGCGTTCAGCTACCGGTTAAAGGTTTGCGCTGGATGCGTATTACAGCTAAACCGGAGCAGCAGCGAGACGGCACCATAAGTTTTTATGGCAGGGTTAGCGATGTTACTGAACAAAAAGAAAGAGAGCGCGAGATAAAAATATCAGAAGAACGTTATAAGTATGCATTGCAGGCAGCCTCTGAGGGTATCTGGGACTGGGATATGAAATCCAACACGGTATATTTTTCTGCACAGTCTATGAAGATTATCGGTAAAGAAGAAAAAGAGGTTATTGTGCCGTTATCTTTTTGGCGGGCGCGGATGCATCCGGACGATACTAAAGGGCATGAGTTGGCTCGTAGTTCTTACTTTAAGGGAGATATACCTTCTTTTGAGAATATATACAGGGTATTAAATGACAACGGCAAATACCGATGGGTATTGAGCCGTGGCAAGGCTGTGGGTTATGATGAGAAAGGAAACCCTGTAAGGGCCATTGGTACCCACAAGGATATAACCGACATGAAGGAAAAAGAGCTACAGCTTGCCAATACCATAAATATTATTGGCAGCCAAAATAACAGGCTTAGTAATTTTGCACACATAGTTTCGCATAACCTGCGGTCTCATGCGGGTAATCTTAAAATGCTGATAGATATTTTTAAGGGTGCAAAAGAGGAAGAAAAGCAGGAAATGCTTAACCAGCTCGAGGCAATATCAGATGGGCTTTATGTTACTATAATACACCTTAAAGAGCTTGTTGATATACAGTTTGAGGTAAAGATCATAAAAGAAAAGCTCAATTTAAGGCATTATCTCAAAAATATTTTAAATATCTTGCATAATGAAATTACCAAACATGGCGTTAATGTAGAGATTAACATACCTCTTGATGTAACCGTAAATTACAATCCGGCGTACCTTGAGAGTGTTTTGCTTAACTTTACAACAAATGCTATAAAATACTCAAGCCCCGAGAGAACGCCAATGCTCTCTTTTGATTTTGAAGTTATAAAAGGGGTAAAAGTACTTTCGGTATCAGATAACGGGCTTGGGCTCGATTTAAAAAAACATAAAAACTCCCTTTTCGGGATGTATAAAACCTTCCATAAAAACCAAAATTCAAGGGGTATAGGTTTATTCATTACCAAAAACCAGGTAGAGGCAATGGGAGGGAGGATAGAAGTTTACAGCGAAGTTAATAAAGGAACCACTTTTAAAATATTTTTTAATGAAGACGATTAAGAGCCTTTATATAGTGGATGACGATAAAATTTACCACTTTCTGTTTAAGAACCTTTTAAAGCAGAACGGTATTAATGTTGAAACCACTTTTTTTTCAAATGGGTTAGATGCGATTGAGTTTATACGTAAAAATAAAGATGATATTGAACTTCCCGACCTGATACTGCTTGATGTGAATATGCCTATAATGAACGGGTGGCAATTTTTAGAGGAATATGAAAAAATAGTTCAGGGGCTTACTAAAAAGCCGGTTATTTATATGATTAGTTCATCTAACAATGAGGTAGATATAAGCAAGTCTAAAGATTTTGATGGTATTGTTAAAGATTACTACCTGAAACCTATATGCAGGGAAGACCTTGAGAAAATGTTTGTAATGGAAGAGGTTTAATTAAAATAGCATTTATAAAAAAAGCTGACTTTCAAGTCAGCTTTTTTTATAAAGTATCAGCAAATAATTATTTTGCTATGTTAACGGCCCTTGTTTCGCGAATAACAGTTATTTTAACCTGCCCCGGATAGGTCATTTCTGTCTGTATCTTGTGTGATATCTCAAACGACAGGTTTGCTGCCATTTCATCGCTAACCTTTTCACTTTCCACAATCACACGAAGCTCACGGCCTGCCTGTATGGCATAAGCGCTCTTAACGCCTCCAAAGCCATAGGCAATGTCTTCAAGGTCTTTAAGCCTTTGTATGTAAGAATCCAGCACCTGCCTCCTTGCGCCCGGCCTTGCGCCCGATATGGCATCACAAACCTGTATAACAGGAGCAAGCATGGTTTTCATTTCAATTTCGTCGTGGTGGGCACCAATAGCGTTGCAAACTTCTTCTTTTTCTCCATATTTTTCTGCCCATTGCATACCCAATAATGCGTGCGGAAGATCACTTTCAGTATCCGGCACTTTACCTATATCGTGTAGTAATCCGGCTCTTTTTGCAAGTTTTACATTCAGCCCCAGTTCTGCCGCCATTATACCGCAAAGTTTGGCAACTTCCCTTGAGTGTTGCAGCAGGTTTTGCCCGTAAGAAGAACGGTATTTCATCCTGCCCACAACCTTTATAAGTTCCGGGTGAAGGCCGTGTATGCCTAAGTCTATTACTGTGCGCTTACCAACTTCTATAATTTCGTCTTCAATTTGCTTGGCTGTTTTTGCAACCACCTCTTCAATACGTGCGGGGTGAATCCTTCCGTCTGTAACAAGTTTGTGCAGTGCAAGTCGCGCTACTTCTCTCCTTACCGGGTCAAAGCACGAAAGTATAATAGCTTCCGGTGTGTCATCTACAATTATCTCTACACCAGTGGCAGCTTCCAGCGCACGGATGTTACGCCCTTCACGCCCGATGATACGGCCCTTTACATCATCAGATTCAATGTTAAATACCGAAACGCAGTTTTCTACGGCTTCTTCGGTACCAACGCGCTGTATAGTGTTTAGTATAATTTTCTTGGCTTCCTGCTGTGCAGTTAGTTTAGCCTCTTCTATAGTGTCCTGTATATGTGCCATTGCACTGCTCTTGGCATCGGCTTTCAGGCTTTCTACAAGCTGGTTTTTAGCTTCTTCAGCACTTAATCCTGATATAACTTCAAGCTGCTCTACCTGGCTCTTGTGCAGCCTGTCTATTTCCTGCTGCTTTTTGTCAAGGTACTCTATGCGGTTGTTATAATCGGTAATTTTTGCTTCAACTTCTTCGTTCAGCTTTTTGCTTTTAGCAAGCTCACTTGATATCTGAGATTCCTTATCGCGTGTCCTCTTTTCCGCCTCGGCAATTTTTTTGTCTTTGCCCAGTATTACCTGCTCATGTTCTGCCTTTAGCTCAAGAAATTTTTCTTTTGCCTGCAGCAGTTTATCTTTTTTAATGGCTTCGGCTTCGTTAGTTGCGTCCTTAATTATAGAGGCAGCCTCTTTACGGGCGTTGCCCATAATGCCTGTAGCGCTTTTCTTCTCCAGGAATTTAGCTATGCCAAAGCCTGCAGCAAGCCCTATAACAGCACCGATAATTAACATTAATGTTGCGTCCATAATTTGTTTTAGTGTTGATGTATGTATATAAAAAAAGCCTACATTAGAAGATTGTATAAACTCGTAAAGACAAGTTTTGAGCTAACCCGCTGATCAAGGATCTGCTCTGTGGCAGCTTGCTTTAACAGCGATGATTCACCCATTTTAATGTATTGGTGTTGAGTTTATCAAATATGTACTAATGTAGGCAGTATCTTGACGTATGTAAAGAACGTATATTTATTCAGAGAGCATTTGTCCCAGTCTTTCATCCATTTCCTTCAGCTTATCAAAAGCCGTTTCCAGTTCTGCAGATGTGTTTATCTGCTTTTGTTCTGCCTGTGCTGCAAACTGTAGCGCACACATGGCTAAAACATCCTGCTTATCCCTTACTGCATAGTTTTCTTCAAACTGCTTTATCATGCTGTCGATTTTTTTAGAAGCGCTCCTTAGCCCTTCTTCCTGTGCCGGATCTACCGTTAGCGGGTAAACCCTGTCGGCAATAGATATTTTAATCTTCAGCTTCTCATCCATCTCTTCCTTAATCAGAAAGTTGTGCTATGCAATAATCAATTTCGCGGATCAATGAATTTATTTTGAGTTTTGTTTCTCTCTTATTGTCGTCACTGCCCAATAATGAATTTGCCATTTTAAGCGTTTCATTCTGCTTTTTCAGCATCATGATCTCTTCAAGCTGGCTGCCGGTAACCATAGCTGACTCAGAAAGTTTACTTTCCAGTTCCCTGTTCCTCTTTTCCAGCATCTCCATTTTCCGGAGTAGCTGTTTAAGTTTATATTCCAGAGAATCAACTATTTCGGGTAATCCGTTCATGGCAACCGATATTCATTACAATATTTTACAAAGTTAATATTACTTTGTTTACAAACAACAATAATGTAAAATTTATTGCAATTTTTTGTAATATATCTGTGATAAATTGCTTTGTAATCAGTTATAAGTTTAAGTTTTTGCAGCCTTTTAATTATAAGGTTTTTCATATTTTAGCCGTATGAGTTTACGCTATATTTTATTACTGATTGCATCCGCTTCATTCGCGCAGGATCCTTATCCGCAGGATTATTTCCGTTCGCCTATGGATTTGCCTGTGCACCCCAGCGGTACCTTTGGCGAAATACGGACGAACCACTTTCATGCAGGTTTAGATTATCGTACCAAGCAAAGCACAGGGCACCCTGTTTATGCGGCTGCCGAAGGCTATGTTTCGCGTATAAAAGTTTCGCCATACGGATACGGTACAGCTTTATACATAGACCACCCGAACGGTTACACAACTGTTTACGGGCATCTTTCGGCCTATGCGCCTAAAATAGACTCTGTAGTGCGTGCGAAACAGTATGAAAAACAGACATTTGATATAGAGCTATTTTTTAAGCCCGGAGAGATTAATGTTGGTCATGGCGAATTGGTAGCGCTTTCGGGCAATACCGGGGGCTCAGGTGGGCCGCACCTGCATTTTGAATATCGTGATACCAAAACAGAAGAAATAATAAACCCGTTGCATTTCGGTCTCAAAAAGCTGATGAAAGATCCAAAGACCCCTTCTGTGCATGGGCTAATGGTATACCCGCTTAGCGAGGATGCGGTGGTTGATGGTGCCCGCAGGCCGTTTTTGATAAACCTCAAGTTGCAAAAAGACGGGACTTATATTGCCGATAAAATAATGGCTAAGGGCAATGTGGGCTTTGCCATAAGCACCTCAGATAAATCTACAGGCAGTTATGGGCACAACGGTGTTTATAAGGTGGAAACCTTTTATAACGGCAGCCCCGGTTTTAGTTATACTTTCGACAGCTTTGCTTTTAACGAGTCGCGCTATGTAAATAACTTTATAGATTACGGGCATTATTATAATACAGGCGAGAAATACCAAAAGCTATTTGTAAAGACACCTTATCCGCTTTCTTTAATAAAAAAGAACACCACCAACGGGCATCTTGCAATTGAGCCTGATAAGGTACAGAACTACCGCATTGAGGTTTCCGATTTTCACGGAAACAAAGCCGTTATAAACGGCAGCATTGCCTATTCGCCCGAACCTGCACGGGTAATGGAACCAAAGCACATCACTCCATACTTTGTAAAGGCGGCAAATGATAACATATATACTAAAAATGGTGTTTCGGTATTTATACCTGCCAATGCCTTTTATGAAGATTTTTATATGGATTTTGATGTAAGGGATACTGTTTTGTACCTGCACGACCCAAAGGTGCCGGTGCACGATTACCTTACGGTTTCGTTTGATGTGAGCCATATACCGGTTGAAGAACTGCAAAAAACGTTTATATCCGGCACAACCGGCAAAAGGCGCAATTATCACTCCAGCTACATGGAAGAAGGAAGGCTTACTGCCAAAGTCCGTGCCCTTGGCACCTTTGAACTTGATAAGGACGTTACACCTCCTAAAATATACAGCCCGAGCTTTACCGAAGGCAAGTGGCTGAGTAAAGAAAATAGCTTCAGCTTAAAAATAAGCGATGACCTTTCGGGCATTGCAACCTATGATGCCTGGATTAACGGCAAGTGGATATTAATGCATTATGATTATAAAACCCGCATGATTGTGCACAACTTTAGCGATGGCCTTGCAGATGAAGGCCGCAACGATTTAAAAGTTGTTGTAACAGATAATGTTGGTAATTCTACTACCTTTGAAACACATTTTTTCAGAACACAAAATACAGCCTCTGTTGAAAACAATAAATAAGTTCCTTGCGTTGGCCCTGTTCCTGGTCAGCAGTGTGGTTTTAGCTCAAAATGCCCCTTTTATGCATGGTGTAATGCTGGATGAGCACAATATGCCTATAGAGGGCGTAAATATATATTATGATGGCCCTGACGGGCGCGTTTCTGCTAATACCGACCAAAGAGGCTATTACAAAATAGTTCTCCCTGCAAATGTTCCTGTAGATGTGCACTTTACCCATGTTAGTTTTGCCAATTCAGTTTATGAAGGTGTAGAGTTGCCACCGGGCACGGTATATGAGTTTAACTCCATACTTTTAACAGGGCTCACAACACTTAAAACAGTTGAGATAGATTCGCCAACAGGGCGTAAAAAACTTCAGGGTGCTATTGATATACCACCAGCATTGCTCAGGAAAATACCAAGTGCAAACGGCGGGGTAGAGGCTATAGTAAAACTTTTGGGAGGTAACAGTAATAATGAACTTAGTACACAATACTCTGTGCGTGGCGGTAACTATGATGAAAACCTTGTATATGTAGAAGATATAGAAATATACAGGCCGTTGCTTATACGCTCCGGGCAGCAGGAAGGTTTAAGTTTTACCAATTCTGCTATGGCAGAAGATGTGCAGTTCTACTCAGGCGGCTTCCAGTCACGCTATGGAGATAAGCTCTCTTCGGTACTTGATATTACCTACCGAAGGCCGGTTGATTACGGAGCTGAACTGGAGGCGAGCTTCCTCGGCGGAAGCCTGACCCTTGAAGGTATTTCTAAAGACAAAAAATGGAGTGCCATTACGGGTGCACGTTACCGTAACAACAGCCTTTTGGTAAACAGCCAGCAAACCGAAACCAACTTTAACCCTGTTTTTGCCGATGTGCAGACAATGGTAAACTTTATGCCATCGGATAAATGGGAGATTAGCTTTTTGGGTAACATATCGCAGAATAAATACAATTATGAACCGCTGACACGCCAAACCAATTTTGGTACTATAGATGAACCTATAGCATTGCAGATATTTTATGAAGGGCAGGAACAGGATGAATACCTTACTTATTTTGGTGCATTAAAATCAACTTATAAAGTTTCTGATTATTTTACCTTAAAGGTTATAGGCTCTGTTTACCACACGCAGGAACAGGAGCATTTTGATATACTTGCACAATATGTATTGGGCGATGTAGATACGTCTATAGGAAGTGAATCTCTCGGGCAGATACAAAACCCAAGGGGAGTAGGCTCTCAGCTTAACCACGGGCGTAACGACCTTGATGCCCTTATAGCCAATGCCGAGGTTAAAGGGGTACATGATTTTAAAACGAGCCTTGTAGAGTGGGGCGTAAAATATACCCGCGAAGATTTTCGCGACAGGCTGGTAGAGTGGGAGGTAATAGACTCTGCAGGCTTTTCTTTGCCCTCACCTGTAATAGACAGGCAGGTAAACGACCAGCCCTACAATCCTTACTATGGCCCGCTAACGCCTTACCAAAATGTAAGGGCTACCAACTTTGTTGTTATAAACCGTATGCAGGGCTATGCCCAATGGAGCCGCAGGGCAAAGCTTGGCAATAGCGAAGCCTACATGAACCTGGGGGTAAGGGCGCACCAATGGCAGGTTGACAGCGACATAAGCGGCAAAGGCAAAAGCCAGGTAGTGGTTAGCCCGCGTGCGCAGTTTAGCCTGAAGCCGAACTGGGAAAAAGATATGCTTTTCCGCCTTGCAGGAGGTTTGTATTACCAGCCGCCTTTTTACAGGGAGCTTCGCGATTCTTTAGGTGTTGTTAATCCTGATGTAAAGGCACAGCGCTCTATACATGTGGTGCTTGGTAACGACTATAGTTTTAAAATGTGGGGTGGCAGGCCATTTAAGCTGGTTACTGAGGCTTATTATAAAGATATGGATGATGTAAACACTTACACGCTGGAAAATGTGCGTATCCGTTACCGTGCCAATAACGATGCGGTTGCCTATGCCTATGGTTTGGATATGCGCCTTAACGGAGAGTTTGTTCCCGGCACGCAGTCATGGTTTACTTTCGGTTATATGAAGACCGAAGAGAATTACAGGGATAGGGGCTATATTGCCCGCCCAACCGACCAAAGGCTTAAATTCGGGTTGCTTTTCCAGGATTATGTGCCTAATATACCAAGCCTGAGAATGTACCTTAACCTGGTTTATAATACCGGCCTGCCGGGTGGTTCGCCATCGTATGCCGACCCTTATGTGTACCAGTCGAGATTAAGAGATTACCGCCGTGCCGATGCCGGCTTTGCTTATGTGTTTACCGATGACAGTAAAAAAGTTGATGCTGACAGCTGGCTTGCGGCCTTTGATGAACTTTCCCTCGGGCTTGAGATATTTAACCTGTTTGATAACCAGAATGCCATAACCAATACATGGGTGCGCGATGTTTATACCAAAACACAATATGGCATACCTAACTATTTAACCAGCCGTGTTTTCAGCCTTAAGCTTACGGCACGTATCTGATAATTGAAACATTTTCCTTATTTTTGGGTTATATCCTTATCAAAAATGAAAAAGAGCACACTACTGGTTTTATCTTTTGCAGCCCTTGCCGCAGTAAGCTGCCGCAAAGAAGAGAAGCCTAAGCCAAAGGTTATATATGAAAACAGGGCAGAAGAACAAAAGGATGTTAAGCCTGATTCTGCGCAAATAAAGGTAGCCGACCTTCCGGTGCACATGGAAGGCACAAAGTACCTGATACACCCCATTGGCGATATACGTGTGTATGATGACAAGGCCAGGAGCTATGGCAGCAGCCGTACCAATAACATAAGCTATGCCATATCCAACTATAACCGTTATGAGCTTACAGGCTATTTTGAGAACCTTAAGTTTCAGCATATAGACAGTACAGCACTATACCCGCTTACAGATAAGCATGTGCAGATACAAACCGTAACCTACCTTAATACCATCAGCAAAAGGCAGGTGCTTGTTTATTCTATGGTAGATTCGGACACCAACAAAGACAAGAAGATAGACATAAATGATATTAAGTCATTATATGTAAGTGATATCAGCGGCAGGAATTTCCACAAGCTTACGCTGGATATGCAGGAACTGTTAGACTGGAATATTGTTGAGGCGAAAAACAGGCTTTACTTCCGCACTATTGAGGATATAAACCAAAACGGCGCGTTTGATGAAAAAGACAAGGTGCATTACCATTATGTAGATTTACTTTCGGATGAATGGGCTACTACTGATTATGAGCCGGTGCAGTAAGCTTTAAATCAGTATTTCGCTTTCAAGGTCAGATTTTTCTATAGTAAAGTTAAAGCCTAACTGCTCCATCAGCTGTATCACGAGGTTTTTATACCAGTTCTCTGATTTTGGGTGGATGTATATCTTTTCAATCAGTTTATTGATATCTACATCTATCTTCAAACCATCATTAATAGTTTGGTTATACTTGGTAATATCCGATATTATACGTACTTCTCCTTCATACTGAAAGCTCTTGCGCTTAAACAGAAACGGAAAGAAGGTATCATCAAACGGGATAAACTCCTTCTTATAATCGATGTAATTTACAGCGCCAATATGCTGCTCATACCTTCTTTCAGGCTCCATAGCCTGTTGCAGCCTGCCTATCGTGCTTTGTATGGCAAGCCCTTCGTTATTCTGTGTAAAAATCTGCCACATGGCATACGATTCATATTCGTTAATGTGCCAACTGCTGATAACTACCTTTTCCCTATGGGTTTTGTAGTGGTCTAAAAACCTGGGGTTGTTCTCGGCAATCTTCTTTATTTCGCCAAAGGTTGGCTCGCTAAAGGTGCCTTCATACTGGTCTTCAAATTTATCAGAACGTGCCATGAATAGTTTTTTGCACAGTAGCAAGTCCAGGAACTTAGATAAGTCCAGGTACTTCCATACAATAGTATCGGGTTCAGGAACGGTTATATTAGCGTGAGGTACATACATATACCGGTTATTTTAGTTCGTAAATTTAGCAATGTTAAGTTCACGCAGCGGTTAAAATACTGTTATCTGTTGCCGGCTTCCTGCCATATTGCTTTAAGGTCTTTAAAATGATCAATCCTGTAATCAGCTTTATCTGCGCTATGCAGGTTATTTTTATCATACAGAACTGTTGTAATACCTAAAGCTTTTGCCGCCGCAATTTCCGATTCAGGGTCATCGCCAATAACCAGTACTTCTTCCGGAAAATAGCTGTATCTTTTAAGTATATCAGCAAAAACCTCTTTCTTGCTTGTTTTTGTGGGGTCAACCACATGAAGTTCCTTAAAGTCTGCTTCTATCCCCATCTGCTTTATCTTGCTCAGCTGCATTTTACGGAAACCGGTAGTAACTAAAAAGCGTTCTGCGGGAATATTCTTGATTTCGGGATAATCTTCAAAAGTCTCTATGGCATCTTCATATTCCAGTTCTTCCTGTAGTGCAATTCCCTTTTCGGTAAGTTCAGGGCTAAAGTTATGCCTTTGTGCCACAATCCTGAAAGGCGTGCGCATTATGGCAAATTTTATGGCGTCAAAATCTTCGGTGTGCTGCCCGCTCTCCTTAATCAGTTCAAACAGCGGCCCGAAAAGCTTTTCTCCAATAGCACTAACAGGGTAAACAGTATTGTCGAGATCGTAGATGATGGCTTTTATCGGCATATATAGTTTAGTATTAAACGTAAAAATACATCTAAAATGAAACAGCCGCAAAGGCTGCGGCTGTTTTAAAATTTATTTAGCTATTCAAAGCTTTGCATAGTAACGAGTTTTTTATAAGTCCCGTCATGTGCTATCAGTTCATCGTGCGTGCCCTGTTCTACAATGCGGCCTTTTTGCATTACCACAATTTTATCTGCCTTTTGAATAGTGCTCAGCCTGTGTGCGATGACTACTGATGTGCGGTTTTGCATCATGTTTTCCAGCGCTTCCTGTACCAGCCTTTCACTTTCGGTATCCAGTGCAGAGGTAGCTTCATCCAGTATCATTATCGGCGGGTTTTTAAGTACTGCCCTTGCAATGCTGAGGCGTTGCTTTTGCCCTCCGCTCAATTTGTTGCCGCCATCTCCTATATTGGTGTGTATGCCTTCCGGAAGGCCTTCCACAAACTCGTAGGCATTAGCTACTTTTAGCGCAGCAATTATCTCTTCATCAGTTGCGTTTTCCTTGCCCAGTGCCACGTTGTTACGAACAGTATCATTAAACAATATACTGTCCTGCGTTACAAGCCCCATCATACCGCGAAGCGTTTTCAGCTTATAATCCCTTATATCGGTACCGCTTACTTTTATGCTGCCTTCCTGCACATCATAAAAACGGGTAAGCAGGTTAGCTATGGTACTTTTGCCACTGCCCGATTGCCCTACCAGCGCCACTGTTTGCCCTTTAGGTACAGTAAGCGAAAAGTTGGTAAGCACGTTTTCTTCGCCATAACGGAATGTAACATTTTCTATACTGATACCACTTTCGTATGCTGTTGCTTCTATAGCATCAGGCTTATCTGCTATGCTGATGTCTGTCTCAAGCAGTTCTGTTATCCTCTCCGCAGAAGCATTACCGCGCTTCAGGCTGTAGCTGGCTTTAGATATATCTTTTGCAGGAGTTAAAATATTATAGGCAAGTGTTATATAACCAAGAAAGAATCCGGCTTCCATTGTTTCATCTTCAAAAACGAGATATCCACCATAGCAAAGCAGTACGCCTATTACCACAATACCAAGCAGTTCACTTAAAGGCGAAGCAAGGTTTTGCCTGTTGGCTACCGAGTTTGAAGAACGAAAAAGCGCCTGATTTATATTGGTAAACTTAGTGCTGAATATACCTTCGGCAGTAAATGATTTTATCACCTTTAGCCCGCCAACGGTTTCTTCGAGGATAGAGAGTACCTTGCCCTGCTGCTGCTGCACACGCATAGAACGCTTTTTAAGCGACTTGCCTACTTTAGATATAATAAAGCCTGCTATGGGTATAAACACCAGTACAAAAATGGTAAGCTTGGTACTTAATATAAACATAGATACCAGTGTAAACAATATTGTAAGGGGTTGCTTTACTATCATTTCAAGATAGTTCATAAAAGAGTTGCTTATCTCGTTTACATCTGTGGTAAGGCGCGCTATAACATCGCCCTTTGTTGTGCCTGAATAGTAGGAAAAAGGCAGCTTTACTACTTTTTTATATAAATCTGTGCGCAGGTCTTTTATAACGCCATTTCTTAAATGGGTTACAAAATACATAGCCAGGTAATTGGTGAAATTTTTAAGAAGGAAAATAAATATAATGATGCCGATAATAAACATCAGCACATTAAACACCCCATGTTCCCTAATCTCTTTTGTTAGTATGTAGTTGAGGTAATTTTCTATGAAAGGTTTAAGTTCGCCCAGCCCCTGATACGCAGGTTTTACAAATACTGGCTCTGTGTCGTTAAAAATTACTTTTAAAACAGGTATTAACGCAACCAGTGAAAGCGTACTGAACAACGCATACAGCACATTAAAGAAAATGTTGAGGTACATTTCCTTTCGGTAAGGTTTTGCGAACCTGAAGAATTTTTTATAGCTACTCATTAAATTAATTTAAGTTCATACCTTTTATAATATTTTCAACCCTGTCAGCCAGCATGGCATCAACTTTCTTGAAATCATTTATATCGTTAAGCGTATCGTTTACGCTGAAGTAAAATTTAATCTTTGGCTCGGTACCGCTTGGGCGGGCGCATATCTTGCTGCCGTCTTCAAGGTAATATATCAGCACATCCGATTTTGGAAGTACTAATTCTTCCTCCTCATTCGTTATCAGGTTTTTTGCTACAGATGTTTTATAGTCTTCAACCATAACCACGCGCTGCCCGTTAATTTCTTCAACAGGATTATTACGAAGGTCATCCATCATCTGCTTTATTTCTTCTGCGCCTTCTATACCTTTTTTTGTAAGCGATATCAGCGATTCTTTATAATACCCGAATTCGGCATAAAGCTTAAGCAGTTCCATATAAAGCGAGCTTGCCTTTTCTTTTGCCTGTGCTGCCATTTCGCATATCAGCAGGGTAGAGGTTACAGCATCTTTATCACGAACGGCATCGCCAACCATATAACCGAAACTTTCTTCGCCCCCGCCAATAAACTCCTGCTCTGGGAAATCCTTAATCATTTTGGCAATCCATTTAAAGCCTGTAAGGCCTACTTTGCAGTCTATATTATAAGCTGTAGCAAGCTCCATCATCATTGGTGTAGAAACTATGGTAGAACCTATAAACTGGTTGCCGTTAAGCCTGCCCTGCTTTTTCCACTGCTCCAGTAAAAAATGCGTCATCAATACCATTGTCTGGTTTCCGTTAAGCAACGTCATGATGCCGTTGCCGTTGCGCACGGCTACGCCAAGCCTGTCGCTGTCAGGGTCGGTGCCTATCACAATATCAGCATCCATCTGGTCGGCAAGATCAATTGCCATTTGGAGTGCTTCCGGCTCTTCCGGGTTTGGCGATTTTACAGTTGGGAAATTGCCGTTAGGGACTGATTGTTCCGCAACCAGGAAAACATTGTTGTATCCTGCATCTTCAAGTAAATCAGGCACCAGTTTTACCGATGTACCGTGAAGCGGCGTGAATACTATTTTCAGTTGGTCTTTGGCTTCCTGGCTGGTATTAAAAGTAGCATTTTGTATAGATGTCCTTACAAATGCCCTGTCAAGGTCATTACCAATATATTCTATGAGGCTTTCGTTGGCCTCAAAGTTTATCTGGCTGTATTCTAAAGACTCAATAACATCTATAATTTCTTTATCCTGAGGCGGTACAAGCTGGCCGCCATCCTGCCAATACACTTTATATCCGTTATATTCGGGTGGGTTGTGCGATGCTGTTAGTACCACACCGGCATGGCAGTTTAAGTGTTTAACTGCAAAAGAAAGTTCCGGTGTAGGGCGAAGCTCTTCAAAAAGGTAAACCTTTATACCGTTAGCCGAAAATACATTGGCTACTGTTTTGGCAAGTGTGTCGCTGTTGTTACGGCAATCATAGGCAATGGCTACTTTTACCTGCTCGCCTGGAAACGATTTTTTAAGGTATTCTGATAATCCCTGTGTGGCTTTACCCAGTGTATATTTATTGATGCGGTTGGTGCCCGGCCCCATAATGCCACGCATACCGCCGGTGCCAAACTCAAGGTTTTTATAAAAGCTTTCCTCCAGCTCTTTAGGAGATGAGGTCATCATTTCTTTAATGGCATTCTGGGTATCGGCATCAAAACCCGGTGTTAGCCACACGTTTACTTTATCTAATATTGATTGTGAAATTTCCATGCGGATTGGTTTAATTATGGTTTTGCAAGTAGGTTTTTACCGGATGAAGTTACAAATATTTTATTATAAGGTTTCGCTAATTTTATAGCGCTCTTCGTTATTTTTTGTACGCAATATTATCTCTCCTAAAAAGCCTGCAAGAAACAATTGTGTACCAATAATCATAGTTGTAAGGGCAATATAAAACCAGGGGTTATCTGTTACCAGTATGGCAGGTTCATGGTTATACAGTTTAATAAGCTTAGTAAAGCCTATGTATAATGCCGATAACAGCCCTATTATAAACATAAGCACCCCAAGCGCCCCGAAAAGATGCATTGGTCTTTTGCCGAATTTACTGATAAACCATATTGTGATAAGGTCTAAAAAGCCGTTTATAAAGCGCTCCATACCAAATTTGGTATTACCATATTTGCGTGCCTGGTGCTTAACCACTTTTTCACCAATTTTAGGGAAACCTGCATTCTTAGCAAGCACAGGGATATAGCGGTGCATTTCGCCCGAAACCTCTATGTTCTTTACCACATCAAGCCTGTAGGCCTTAAGCCCGCAGTTAAAATCGTTTAGTTTTACCCCCGATGTTTTTCTTGCAGCCCAGTTAAACAGCTTGGAAGGCATGTTTTTAGACAATACCGAATCGTACCGCTTTTTCTTCCAGCCGGAAACAAGGTCATACCCCTGTTGGGTAATCATGTTATACAGTTCCGGTATTTCTTCCGGGTTGTCCTGCAGGTCGGCATCCATGGTTATCACCACATCGCCCTGCGCACGTGCAAAGCCTGCATGCAGCGCCTGCGATTTACCATAGTTACGCAAAAAGCGGATACCTTTTACATTAGGATCCGCTGCTGAAAGAGATTGTATTTTGTTCCACGAGCCATCGGTACTGCCATCATCAATAAATACTATTTCGTAGCTGTAACTGTTGGCTGCCATAACGCCCGCTATCCAGCGGTGCAGTTCGGCAAGAGATTCCTCTTCGTTTAAAAGGGGTATTACTATAGATAGGTTCATGTATGGTATTAAAATGCGCCCGGGTTGTCTTTTTTAACTACAGCACCTACAATTAGAGATGCTACAAGCCCGTCAAGAGCATATAAAATTATGATGAAAGGAGCCGATACAAAAGGGTTCATGAACATCTTAGTCCATTCAAGTGTCATTTTTAACTGTTCCGATGTCATTTGCGGGTTTTGTTTCGCTGTAATTTCAGCAATCTGCGCATACATTTCGTCTGCAAATTCAGGCACTATATAATTAAATATAATGTTAAACACGGCGAATATAAAAGCCGCAAATACATTTACTGTAACGCCAGCCTTAAGGCATTGCCCAAATGTTGCATAACCGCCGTTCATTTTTTTAAAACTCTTGCAGGCAAGGGTAATAAATATTGCAGGTAAAATAATATAGTTTAACAGGTTAATTACTATTCCTACCGTTGGGTCTGTCTGAGCATTTAATTTTAGCGTGTAGCCTAAAACAAGTTCTACAATCATTATTACGCCAAACACTGTTCCATAAGGTAAGGCTGCTTTTGCTGGTGAGGTAGTTTTGCTCATAATTATTGGTTTTTAAGTTTACAAATATACTAATTACTGTACAATCAGTCGCGATAAAACATGCTATGTTACACTGAAAAAAATATTTGCGGCTATTTGATATTAAAAAAATAATTGTACTTTTGCACTCTGAAATTAAAATGTTTAAAAACAAAAAGTTGTAAAACGTTTATACCTTTCTGTAAACAGGAAGCCGCAAAACGGGGTTGCAGCCATAACAAAATAACAATTTACAAAAATGAAAAAAGGTATTCACCCGGAAAATTACAGATTAGTAGCATTCAAAGACATGTCTAACGATGATGTGTTCCTTACTAAATCTACAGCAGATACAAAAGAAACAATTGAAGTGGACGGAGTTGAATATCCGGTGGTAAAAATGGAAATTTCCAGGACATCACACCCTTTCTATACAGGTAAATCTAAACTTATTGATACCGCTGGCCGTATCGACAAGTTCAAAAATAAATATGCAAAATTCAAAAAGTAATTTTTGCTTTTGCAACAACATTAAGCCTTCCGGTAACGGGAGGCTTTTTTTATGCCTTTGTATAAAGCATAACAAATAAACAATATACCGGCTATTGCCGTGTTACAACATATTTAACTATTTTTGGGACTTAAACTTAGCAACGCCATGAACTACATACTTTTTGACGGCCCAGTGCGCAACGCCCTGCTGCCGTTTACTTTTACAAGGCCCGTAGCCGATATACGAATAGGTATACTTACCATACGCGAAAAATGGGAAAAGCATCTGGGTTATACCACAACCACCCTTACCGAAGAGTACCTGATGGAAAAATACCCAATGGTAGAAATGGAAGAGAACATTATGATAAATGCCTCTTTCCTGCCAACGGAAGATATGGCCGAAATGGTACAGTCTTTAGAAGAGAACCAAGCGCTGTTTTATGGAGATGATGTTATTGCCTTCTTTACTAAAGACACACAGGAAGAAGTTGATTTTGACACTTATGATATTATAGAGTACAGTGGCGATTGCCTAAGGGTAGAAAACCCATGGGATATTTTTGCAAAGAACGATGCCGCCATACGCGAAGATTTTGAGTTGCTCACTGAAGGACGTGTATCGCAACCGATACCTGCCAGCGTAAACACAATAGCACCCCATAACATTTTTATAGAAGAAGGCGCAAAGCTTGAGTTTGTTACACTTAATGCCTCCACTGGGCCAATATATATTGGCAGGGATACCGAAATTATGGAAAACTCTGTAATACGCGGGCCCTTTGCGCTTTGCGAAGGTGCCCAGGTAAAGCTGGCAACAAAAGTATATGGCGCTACAACCGTAGGGCCGCACTCGCGCATTGGCGGAGAGGTAAGTAACTCGGTTCTGTTTGGTTATTCCAATAAAGGGCACGACGGATTTTTAGGGAACTCGGTATTAGGCGAATGGTGTAACCTGGGTGCCGATACCAACAACAGTAACCTTAAAAACAACTATGAAGAGGTAAAACTATGGAGCTACGAAAAAGGCATTTTCGCCAAAACGGGACTTCAGTTTTGCGGGCTTATGATGGGCGACCACAGCAAATGCGGTATCAACACCATGTTTAATACCGGTACAGTTGTAGGAGTTAGTGCCAATATTTTTGGAGCCGGCTTCCCGCGCAATTTTGTACCGAGCTTTTCATGGGGCGGCGCTTCCGGCTTTACAACCTATATAACCAAAAAAGCATTTGAAACCGCTAAAATAGTAATGTCGCGCCGCAATGTAGCATTTACAGAGCAGGATGCCGCCATACTGGAACACGTTTTTGAAGAAACAAAACAATGGCGTAAAGACGGGTAGTTGCTATGGCAAGACGAAAAACAAAAAAGAAATACAGTATAGGAAGCCTGCTCATTTTGCTGGCTTTCGCTGTTTTAGTGCTTTACCGAAATTACCAGAAACAGGAACCTTCGCAGGATGGCTTTCAACCTGAAAAGCGTACTGAGCGCCCAAAGCCACACGATAAAAAAGAAGCACGGGCCCTTAAAACCTTTACAGGTAAAGTAGTGGGTATTAAAGACGGTGATACTTTTGAAGTGTTGTATGAAGGGCAAACAGAGCGCGTACGGTTGGCAGAAATTGACTGCCCCGAAAGTGCACAGCCGTTTGGCAAGGCCGCTAAAAAGTTTGCATCTGACCTTTGCTTTGGCAAAACGGTTACCGTTGAGGCAGGCGGCAAGCGCGACCGTTACGGCAGGGTAGTAGGTACTGTTTTTACAGACGAGGGCATAAATGTTAACCAGGAACTGGTTAAAGCCGGTCTGGCCTGGCATTACAAAGATTACTCAGATAGCGATGAACTGGCAGCTATTGAAGAACAGGCACGTGCCGAAAATGCAGGCCTTTGGGCAGATAATAATCCTGTAGCGCCTTGGGACTGGCGTAAAAACAAGCGCAAGCGCCGCTAACCGTTTTTCTTTTTAACCTGTTTAAGCACCAAAAGGTTAAGTGGGTTTATACCCAAACCTGAAACATTTTTACGGGTAAAGCGTGCCGCCTTGTCATAAAACAGGGGTACAACAGGTGCTTCTTCCATTACAATACTATCCATTTTTCGGTATAATGCAAAGCGTTCTTTATCATTTATAACGGTAAAGGCTTTTTCGTACAACCGGTCGAATTCCGCGTTTTTAAAGTGGGTATAATTGGGCCCGCCGGGCGAGAAGTTTTTACTGTAAAATAAAGACAGGTAGTTTTCGGCATCAGGGTAATCGGCTATC
Organism: Flavobacterium sp.; assembly: GCF_024305175.1. Lineage (GTDB taxonomy): Bacteria > Bacteroidota > Bacteroidia > Flavobacteriales > Flavobacteriaceae > Flavobacterium. Next base: position 30,046 of record NZ_JAMWYY010000020.1, on the reverse strand, counting down.
CAGCTTGCCTTAAAAAATGATACCTTACCATTGCTTATAGCCTGTGTAAGCGTAGAAGGCGGGTTAACATCTACCTCAACTTTAAGCCCCAGCTTTTGCCATTCGCGTTGCAGGTACTCGGCAATATCAAGATAAGATGCACTGGTACTCATCCTTACCACAGGTTGTTTGTTGCCGTTATCCTTTTTATAATCAGCTATAAGCTCTCTTGCCTTTGCAGGGTTGTAATTATAACCTTTTGTGCCATATCCGCCAAGCCCGGTAGGTATCATGCCATGAGTGGCAGGTGTACCCATACCGTTTCGCAGGTACATTATCATTTTAGCACGGTCAAAACCGTAATTCATTGCCTGGCGAATACGTTTGTCCTTAACCGCTTCATCTGCACCATCCAGCCTGAAGCCCATATATTCGGTATTGAGGTAAGGGCCGGTTATCATATCTACCGTTGTAGTATATTCGGGTTGTAGCCCACCCTTTGGGGTCAGTATTTCGTCTTTGTAAGACGGGTCCAGCCCCGACACGAAATCCTGCCTGCCCTGAACAAATTGCAAAAAGCCGCTTTGCTTGTCAGGCAAAAAGGTTATGGCTACGGCCTCAAGATAAGGCAGGCGGTTACCAGCTTTGTCTTTCTCATAATAAAGAGGGTTTTTCCGTAAAACGAGCTTTATGTTCTCTTCCCATATTTTGAAACGGAAAGGCCCTGTGCCAACTGGGTTAGAACGAAAATCATATCCTGCTTTCTCAAAAGCCTCATGTGGCACCACCGATGCATATTTCATGGTAAGCAATCCTAAAAACGCAGGGAATGTTTTGTTCAGTTTTATCTCAAAAATACTATCATTAACTGCCGTAAAGGTTTCCACATTCTGTAATATCCACCTGCCCGGTGCAGCAACGTTTTCATCTAAAAGTCGACTAAAACTGTATTCAAAATCGGCGGCGGTAACGGTTCGGGTGCTGTCGGCACCAAACAACCCGCTTTTATGAAAGTAAACATCATCACGCAGTACAAATATATAGGTTTTGCCATCTTCGGCTATCTGCCATCTTTTTGCAATATCGGGCTGCACATTAAGGCTGTCATCAAGCTGTACCAGCCCGTTAAACAACTGGTTGCAAACCCATATTGAAGGGCGCGTGCGCGAAAAGGCAGGGTCGAGCGAGTTAACGGCGGCATTTTCATTATACCGGAAAACCAGATGATCGCGGTTTTGTTTTTGTGAATCAGAGCAGGATGCAAATAAAAGCGTTAAGCAACAAATTGATATATAGTATCTTAATGATTTCATCAAATCGAATTTTGTGTGTAAATTTGCAACCTCTTTTTATAGAGGGTAAATATAAATAAAACTTACTGCTTTGCAGCAGGCGGAGAGAATGGAAAACAGGAAGAAAGTCGCTTTTTATACACTCGGGTGCAAACTGAACTTTTCAGAGACATCTACCATTGCGCGTAGTTTTCAGGATGAAGGTTTTGACCGTGTTGATTTTGAAGATGCAGCCGATATATATGTTATAAATACGTGTTCGGTTACCGAAAATGCCGATAAGCAGTTTAAGCAGATAGTAAAAAAAGCGCTTAAAAAGAATGATAAAGCCTTTGTAGCCGCAGTGGGTTGCTATGCACAGTTAAAGCCGGAAGAGCTTGCCGCAGTAGATGGGGTAGACCTTGTTTTAGGGGCTACCGAAAAGTTTAAGATTACCGATTATATAAACGACCTTTCTAAAAACGATATGGGAGAGGTGCATAGCTGCGAAATAGCCGAAGCCGATTTTTATGTGGGCAGCTATTCTATCGGCGACCGCACACGCGCTTTCCTTAAAGTGCAGGATGGCTGCGATTATAAATGCACTTACTGCACCATACCATTGGCAAGGGGTATTTCGCGTAGCGACACGTTAGAGAATGTACTTAAAAATGCTGCTGAGATTTCTTCGCAGAATATTAAGGAAATTGTACTTACGGGCGTAAATATTGGCGATTATGGTAAAGGCGAGTTCGGCAATAAAAAGCACGAGCATACTTTTTATGAGCTGGTGCAGGAACTTGACAGAGTAGCGGGTATAGAGCGCCTGCGCATTTCTTCTATAGAGCCTAACCTGCTTAAAAATGAAACGATAGATTTTGTAGCCCAAAGCCGGACATTTGTTCCGCATTTCCATATACCGCTGCAATCCGGCAGTAATGACATACTAAAGCTGATGCGCCGCCGCTACATGCGCGAAGTATATACCGAACGTGTGGAGCGCATCCGCAAGGTTATGCCGCACGCCTGTATTGGTGTAGATGTTATTGTAGGTTTTCCGGGTGAAACTGATGAGCATTTCCTTGAAACCTATAACTATCTTAACAGCCTTGATATATCCTATCTGCACGTGTTTACCTATAGCGAGCGGGATAATACCCCCGCCGCCGGAATGGATGGCGTAGTGCCTTTAAATGCGCGCAGCAAGCGCAGTAAAATGCTTAGGGGCTTGTCAGTAAAAAAGCGCAGGGCTTTTTATGAAAGCCAGTTGGGCAGCACCCTTACCGTGCTTTTTGAAGGAGAAAACAAAGAAGGCTACATACACGGATTTACCGAAAATTATGTAAAGGTAAAAGCACCGTGGAACCCGGAGCTGGTAAACACACTGCACAAAGTTGCACTTACCAAGATTGATGATGACGGGCTGGTAAGGTTCAGTTTTGTAGAAGAGCCTGTATTTGCAGGCTAACTATAAACTCAGCACAACAAGCCGCTTTTCAATATATAAATCGTTATAGCCAAAGGTATATTTAATCCATTCAAAAGCTTTTTTGTGGTAAAAGAATACGTGTGTAGGGTCGTTTTTATAATACCATAAGGCAAAGTCTTTTTCGGTATCAAAAAGTTCCGTCATTATATATAGCTTTCCTTTCGGGCGAAGTAGTTTGCGCAATAATTCAAATTCTTTGTAAGGATCTTTAAAATGCTCTGCAACCTCGGTACAGGTTATATAATCATACTTCTGCTTTAATACAGTTACATCTGTATGAAAAAAAGAATCATATTGCTTAATGCAATAGTGATTATCTTCAAGCACCTTTACAACAGCCGACCCGGTACCGGAACCGAAGTCGAGGCCTGTGTTGTCAACCGTAAAATCGTCTAATACACGTTTTGTTACAGGGCTGATAAACTTTTGGTAGTTAGTGTCAGATGGGTTATTGTTGTGTTGGCGGTAGTGTGCCGCTTCGTCTTTTGCACTTAAATAAAATTGCGGATGCAGCAGTACAGAGCAACAATTGCTGCACTGCAAAAAAATGCGTTCCTTTTGTTTGTTGAATAAAATAGTAGTTGCCCTGCACAGCGGGCAGGGCGGTGTTTCCATTATATGCGTATTCCCGGAGGAAGCATTTCTTTATACTGTGGGTTTTTCCTGAAAAAAGCGGCAGCTTTCGGGTGAACGGGTACCACGCGCAGGCGCTTATCTTCAGCAATAGCAAGTATCTCTTTGATAAAATCTGTTATTGCCGTCTCGTCTTCAAAATTCTCGGGAGTATTTATCCTGGTAAGAAATAGCTTTCGTTCCTGGATAGAATATTCTACCGACAGCTGCTGACCGTTTACAGCAGTTTCAAACTGCCTCTGAAATTCGTTGTCTTTTACTTCCATAGTTCTAATTGTGCTTCATTGGGACCTCGATAATCAATATTTTAGATGGTTGCTTTACCTCTGCATCAAAGCCTTCAAGCTCTATTGCGCCAAAAGCATCACGTTCCATAACCATTTGCCCGCCAATTTCCAGCTCACCTTCTATAAGGAAAAGGTAAATGCCGTTGCCGGGTATTTTTACATCATAATGCGCTACCTGCCCCGCATCAAACACTCCCAGGTGAAAGTACGCCTGCTGGTAAATCCATAATGCTTCACCCTCAGGCTTATTATGAGGGCAAACTACCGGTACAAAACTGTTGCGCTTGTTTTGCAGGTCGAAACCTTTTTGGTCGTAGCGCGGGGTAATATTTTCCATTTCAGGGAAAAGCCATATTTGTAGTGTTTTGGCCCTCTCGGTCTGGCTGGCGTTCATTTCGCTGTGCTCTATGCCCGTTCCGGCACTCATAACCTGTACCTCGCCAAACCTCACCGTTGCCTGGTTGCCCATACTGTCGCGGTGGGTTAACCCGCCTTCCAGCGGTATGGTAACAATCTCCATATTATCATGCGGGTGTGTGCCAAAGCCCATGCCGCCTGCAATGGTATCGTCATTCAGTACACGCAGCATCCCGAACTGAACCACCTCAGGGTTATAGTAATTACCGAAAGAGAATGAAAAATTGGCCTGTAGCCATCCGTAATCTGCCGTACCCCTTTCACTTTTCGGAAACAATCGTGACTTCATAACTTATTGATAAATTAAATTTGCAGTGCCGCCAAAAGCGGAGAAATATTTTAATTTTATACAAATTTCGTAATAATTTTCGATAAATGAAGCCGCTTAAGCGTTAAAACCTAAGCCCTGATGGAAAAAACACCTGTTTATTTTATGCCCGGGCTTGCTGCCAGCCCGGTAATCTTTGAAAATATAAAATTGCCCCCTGATAAATATGAAATGTATTTTTTGGAATGGCTGCTGCCCGAAGATAACGAGCTGCTTGCCGACTATGCCAAAAGGATTGCAGAGAATATTGAGCATAAAAACCCTGTGCTTGTGGGCGTATCTTTTGGCGGGGTGTTGGTTCAGGAAATAGCTGATATTATTCCGATAAAAAAAGTAATTATTATATCAAGTGTTAAATGCAACCTTGAGTTTCCGCGGCGCATGCGCTTTGCAAAGCTGGTGCAGGCCTACAGGGTTTTCCCAACAGCACTTATGGAACGTGTGCACTGGCTGGCACGTTTTGCAAGGGGCAACAGCTTTATTGCCAAAAGGCTGCGCCTGTATGAAAAATATCTTTCGGTAAGGGATAAGAAATACCTTGACTGGGCGTTTAAAACCGTAATAACATGGGACAGGGCAGAACCTAACCCGAAGGTAGTGCATATACACGGTACTGCCGATGGTGTTTTTCCGCCCAAGTACCTTAAGGATTACATTCCCGTTAAGGGCGGTACCCATATTATGATAATCAATAAAGCAAAATGGATGAATGAAAACCTGCCGGACATTATAGAAAAATAACAGCAGTTTGGCTTCAATTTTGTAAGTTTACATTTAGCAGCTGTATAGCTGTAACCTGATAATTTAAATAACATAAAATTCACTTGACTATGGAATTGGTAAAGAAAACAGGTATTATAGCCTCGGTGGTATTGATGAGCGGGATGCTGATACACGCTGTTTCTGATGATGCGGGGAAAGAAGGAGAAAATGGGCAACAGTCAGCAACCGGGAATTACTATTTTCCTGAAAAGATAGACTTTGCAGGCGAAGCTGCACCGCTAAATGTTGCCGACGTGCGCGAGCGGCTGGACAGGGAACTATTGGTAAATGCCAACCTGCATGCCACAACACAAATAATTATAAAAAGGGCAAACCGCGCCTTTACCGTTATAGAACCAATACTTAAAAAGAACGGCGTTCCTGACGATTTTAAATACCTAGCCGTGATAGAAAGCGGGCTTGTAAATGCCGTGTCGCCGGCAGGTGCTCGCGGGGTGTGGCAGTTTATGCCCGAAACAGGCAAAGAGTATGGCATGGAGATTAACGATGAGGTGGATGAGCGCTATAACCTTGAAAAATCTACAGAGGCAGCATGTAAGTACCTTAAAAACGCAAAAGAAAAATTCGGATCATGGACGCTGGCAGCCGCTTCTTATAATGGGGGCGTTGCAGGCGTAAACAGGCAAATATCCTTTCAGGGGGTTGATAATTATTATGACCTGCTGCTTACTGAAGAAACATCGCGTTACGTATTCCGTATCCTTGCGCTGAAACAGATAATGGAGAATCCGCTTAAATATGGTTTTAACCTGCTGCCTGCCGATTCTTACCCGGTGCTTCCGGCTAAAAAAGTGGTAACCAATACCTCGGTGCCCGATCTTGCCGTGTTTGCCAAAGAACAGGGCATTAACTACAAAATTTTAAAGATACACAACCCGTGGCTACGCGACAGGAAACTTACCAACAGCACAGGCAAAGAGTACGTTATAGAAATACCGCTTTCGGGTTACTAAGCTAAAACCGGTTTACGGATGAAAAAATATATATCAGCCATACTGCTATGCCTATTGCCATTAATAGCTTCGGCACAGCAGGAGTTTTCGGTTTACTTTGACAGTAATAAGCACGAACTTAATAAAGCACAAACGCAAAGGTTGGCAGACTGGATGGTTGCCAATAAAAAATCGAAAGTACTTGCCATAAACGGCTATACCGATGAAGATGGTACATCTGCACATAACGATACATTGGCACAGCGCAGGGTAATGCATGTATATAATGCCATAAAAAATTTTGTTGCGACCCGCGATGATTTTAAAACCCGAAGTTTTGGCGAGCAGCACAAAATGAGTGGCAACAAAGCTGAAAACCGCAGGGTAACTTTATATTTTTTGCCGGAGCAGGAGCTGCACCGCGAAAATGAAATTTTAGGCATAAAAGTAACCCCAAAGAAAAAAGCCCCTGTTAACTATCCTGATAAAGTGGTAGTTACAGACCCACGCCGCGGCAGGCAGGTTATTCCGCTTGACGTGGAATTTATGAAGCGGGTAGGCGAGGCAAAGGCAGGGGAGAAGCTGCAGATTAAAAACATGAATTTCCAGCTTAACACCTTTGCCATAGTAGAGGAGTCGCGCCCAAGGCTGTATGAGCTGCTGGAGATAATGCGTGGCAACCCCGGGCTTAAAATAAAGCTGCTGGGGCACATTTGCTGTATAGAGGGCGACCCGCGCAAACTGTCTTATGACCGCGCCAAAGCGGTGGCCATGTTTTTAAGGCAAAACGGTATAGAGCGCGAACGTGTTACTTTTGATGGCTTAGGCACTACCGAGCCGCTTTACCCGTTACCCGAAAAAACCGAAGAGGAGCGTGCCGCCAACCGCAGGGTTGAGGTGCTGGTTTTGGAAAATCCGTAATTTAATTTGAAGATTTCCCGATTTGAAAATTTGAAGATGATTTAATGTTTGCTTAAGCGGTTCTATGTTATCTGCGAGTAATTTTCAAATTTCCAAATTAACGCATTTTCAAATTGACTCATTAACTGTATCTTTGTGCCACAACACAAACTACACTACATGAGTTCTGATACCAGCAAACGCTACAGCCAAAGGGGTGTTTCTGCCTCTAAAGAGGATGTGCACAATGCCATTAAAAATATAGATAAAGGGCTGTTCCCTAAAGCTTTCTGCAAAATTGTGCCTGATTACCTTACGGGTGATGACGAGTACTGCCTTATTATGCATGCCGATGGCGCGGGTACTAAGTCGAGCCTGGCTTATATGTATTGGAAGGAAACGGGTGATATATCGGTATGGAAAGGCATAGCACAGGATGCCCTTATCATGAACATAGATGATTTGCTGTGTGTTGGCGCTGTTGATAATATTATGCTTTCTTCAACTATAGGGCGTAACAAAAACCTGGTACCGGGCGAAGTTATCTCTGCCATAATAAATGGTACCGAAGAACTGATAGAAGAACTTAAAAACTTTGGCGTAACCATACACTCAACCGGTGGCGAAACAGCCGATGTAGGCGACCTTGTGCGCACCATAATTGTAGACTCTACCGTTACCGCACGCATAAAGCGCAGCAATGTAATTGATAATGCCAATATTCAGGCAGGCGATGTAATTGTAGGTTTGGCCTCTTTCGGTAAGGCTGCCTACGAAAAAGAATATAATGGTGGCATGGGTAGTAACGGCCTTACCAGTGCCCGCCATGATGTGTTTAGTAAATACCTTGCAGAAAAATATCCTGAAAGCTTTGATGCTGCCGTACCGCAGGAACTGGTGTACAGCGGCGGCGTAAAGCTAACTGATGCTGTAGAAGGCGCACCGCTTGATGCCGGTAAGCTGGTACTATCGCCAACGCGTACGTATGCGCCTGTTATAAAAAAGATACTTGAAAAATATACTCCAAAGGATATTCATGGTATGGTGCATTGCAGCGGAGGCGCACAAACCAAAGTGCTGCACTTTGTAGATAATGTACACGTAATAAAAGATAATTTATTTCCTGTACCGCCATTGTTTAAATTAATACAGGAGCAAAGCGGTACCGACTGGAAAGAAATGTACCAGGTGTTTAACTGCGGGCACAGAATGGAACTGTATGTGCCTCAAAGTATAGCGCAGGATATTATTGCTATATCAAAATCATTTGATATTGATGCGCAAATTGTGGGCGGGGTAACCCCCATTACCATCGAGGAGGGAACATCAAAAAAGCTGACCATAAAAAGCGAATATGGTACTTTTGAATATTAAAAAAAGGCTTCCGGTAACGGAAGCCTTTTTAGTTTATAATACAAATTATTAATTTGCTATTACCACCTTATGTGTTTCGGTCGCCTTATCAGAAACAATCTGAACAATATAGGTACCTGATGCATATCCGTTCATCTGTATATCCATATTCATATTTTCAGCTTTTAGTTGTTTTACCAGTTTGCCTGTACCAATTTCATAAATCATGATATCAGCACCTGGGTTGTGGTTAGGAGCAATGTCAAGCGTAAATATCCCGTTAACCGATGGGTTAGGATAAATAACGCTTACCGCAGCATTAGCAGTAAAGTTTTCGTTACTAAGAACACAAACCTCCTGTGCTTCATAAGCACCTATATCGCGCCTGCCGTTAAATACGGCTGCTCCAGTCTGGTCATTAAAATCGTCAGCCGGGTCTCCCATATCAGCAGCTATGTTAGGGCAGTTAAGCATGTGTGTAAATGTTGCCCCGCCATTATCTGCCAAAGGCATAAGCCCGGCATCAACAGGGTTTTCTAAAGTACCCACTATGTCATTTTCGTTGGCATCAAAAGCGCCTGTACCATCCATACCTATTAGGTTATAGCCGTTTGAAGAAATCATACCTTCATCACTAAACACATCTGCACCTGATACTACGGCAAGGTTACCTGCTATAATAGTGTTTTTAACCATTGGCGCCATTTCAGAGCTGTTTGATATACCGCCCCCGCTTATGGTAGCGCTGTTAAGCGTGATAGTATTGGCGTTTAAAGTAAGCTCTGCATTATTAAATATACCACCGCCATTTGTTAATGCGGTATTGCCGGAAATTGTAGTAAGCATCACATTAGCTGTACCCATGTGAACATGAATACCACCACCTCTGCCCAGTAATCCTACAGCAGCGTTGTTAGACAGGGTAGAACCGTTTACATTTAATGTTCCTCCGTTGTTAAATATAGCGCCACCGCCATCATCAGTTGCTGTGCCTGCTGCGGTATTGCCATCAAGTGTAACATTATTTACCGTCATAACACTGCCTGTCTGGTTCCACAAACCACCGCCTTCGCGTGCTGCCATATTGTTGTTTACCATACCGCCGTTAAATACTATAGTTGCAGCGCCACTAACGTGCAATGCACCACCGTTACCAGGGTTTGGCATACCTGCACTGCCATTAACATCGTTACCTGAAAGCTCAGAGTCATTAACGGTAAGCGTACCTGCTATAATTTCTATTGCCCCGCCCGCACGGTTGGCGCTGTTTGCCATAATATCGGTATTCGATACTGTTACATTGCCTGCAGCGCTGAATATACCGCCACCGTTGCCCGATGTGCCGTTTGCTATATTATTGGTAATAGTACTGTTCTCTACAATCAAAGTACCGTTTGTATTGAATATACCACCGCCGCCATCTGCTGCCGATGCACCCGATGCCACATTGCCATCTATCATTACATTGCTTACTGTCATTGTGCCTGTACCGTTCCACAGTCCGCCGCCCTGCAATGCTGCTGTATTATTAGTTACGCTACCGCCGCTTATCATGGCACTGCCGCCACCTGTTATATGAAGCCCGCCACCGTTTCCGGGAGCTGCTGCGGTAGTGTTTTCGCTAAGTATTACATTGGTAAGCATTATAGTGCTTGTGCCTGAATTATCTTCTATACCGCCACCGGCTCTCATTGCAGTATTACCCGATATTTCTGTATCAGTAATGGTGAGCATAGAACCTACATCGTTGAGTATTCCTCCTCCGCTTCCTGCATCACCATCGGCTACGTTATCGCTTATAGTTGTGTTCATTATGGTTAGTGTACCTCCGTTAAGGTTGTATATACCTCCGCCACCTTGGTCTGCACCATTACCGCTTGCAGTATTACCGGATATTACAGTACCATCAATCATCATTGTTCCGGTACCGTTCCAAAGCCCCCCGCCTTCAGCACCGGCAGTATTACCGTTTACCATACCACCGGTTATGGTAATGTTACCCATTCCTGTTATGTGTACACCGCCCCCGTTACCCGGAGCATTGTTAGTTACGTTATCGTTTATAATTACATTCGTCAGCGTAACGCTGCCCATCATTCCGGAATTATCCTCAATACCACCCCCGGCGCGGTTAGATGTGTTTTCTGTAATCTCTGCTCCTGTTATGGTAAGCATTCCGCCCACATCATTAAGAATACCACCGCCACTGCCGGATGTACCGTTAGCCATGTTATTCATTATCATAGTTTCGGCATTTATCTGTAGTGTACCGCTAAGGTTATAAATACCGCCACCACCTTGGTCTGCCGCGTTACCGCTTGCTGTGTTCATGCTTATAACAGTTCCGGTTACAGTCATAGTACCTGTACCATTCCATAACCCCCCGCCTTCGGCAGCAGCCACGTTGTTATTTACCGTACCGCCGCTTATTACTGCATTACCGGCACCTGTTATGTGCAATCCGCCACCATTGCCCGGGTTAGCTCCTGTTTCGTTAGCATTCAGGTTTACGTTGGTTAAGGTTACAGTGCCCATAGCTCCGGAGTTACTCTCTATACCGCCACCTGCACGGTTTGCCATGTTATCTGAAATAGTACCGCCTGAAACCGAAAGGCTGCTGCCGATACTTGTGAATATAGCACCCCCGCTACCCGATGTGCCTGATGCCATATTGTTGGTAAAGGTGCAATTGTTAGCCGTTACAGAACCACCTGTACTAAATATCGCTCCGCCGCCTTCGCCAACATTGCTTCCTGCGGCTTCGCTTGCAGTTATGGTAACATCATTTAGGGTTAACATACTATCCGAAGATAAAATTGCACCGCCGTTATCAACTGCATAGCCATTGGTAAGTGTAAGGTTATTTATCGTAAGATTGTCTGTATCGGTAACAGATAATATCCTTGTGGCATCATCGCCGCTTATCATGGTCTGGCCTTCTCCGTTTCCGCTTATGGTCAGGTTCTTGTTTATCATAACCTGAGAAGTAAGTACTATAGTGTTGCCATTGGTAGCGGCATCAAAAACAATTGTGCCCCCCGCTACTGCATCCAAAACAGCCTGCCTGAACGAACCTGCCCCACTGTCGTTACTGTTTGTTACGGTTACTGTCTGTGCGCTTGTCATGGATACAAATCCTGACAGAAACAGCAAAACCATGATTTTGTTTAAAAGAGTAAATCTTTGTTTCATAATACAATAAATTTTGATTGGTTTATATATAATGGTTACGCACTTTTTTGCTGTGCGGTTTTGCAGGCAGGTGTTAAATAATTCATAAACAAATCAATATGTATAAGATATAGTATGCTGACAAATGTTGCTGAAAGATGTACTTTTGTTGGAAATAAAGATTAATAAATGGAAATAAAGCTTAAAGAAGGCATTGGCGAACTGAAATTCGGGATGAGGCAGAAGGATGTTGAAGCTGTTTTAGGGACTCCCGACAGGCAGTATAAAGATGATGATAAGAATATCATTTACCTCTACAATTCAGCTAAGTTGAGGATAACATTTTATGCTGATGAGGATTTCAGGTTCGGATACCTTATAGTTTCGCACCCTGAAACTAAACTGCTTTCGGGAAAAATAATAGGAGCAGAGTGGGTGGTAATTGAGAAGGCACTAAAAGAAAAAGAGATTAAAGAATTTGAAAAAGAAACCTTTGACTCTTTGGAGAATTATTTTAATGAAGCCAATTGGATTATTATCCAGACGGAGTTTGACGAAGTTGTGCGTGTAGAGCTTGGCGCTATTATTAATGCCAAAGACGAATTTGACTGGAAGTTTAAAGCATAGTTTTAAAACACCAAAGCGGGCATTTGCCCGCTTTGGTGTTTTATGCTGCACATGTTATTAGTTAAGTGCAGGCGCGGCAGGAAAATCTACCGGAAGCTTTGTAGCGCCATGTATAAAGTTGCTTATCATTTTATCTCCTATAAGGATGATGATGTCTATAAGCCCTGCTTCGGTGTAACCGGCATCAAACAAAGCTGTCAGCACATCTGCTGTAGGGGTGCCCCTGTTAATGGTAATATCTTTGGTAAACTTGGCAAGCGTATCAAGTTTACTGTCAAAGCCTGCTTTACCAGAACGTATTTCTAAAATCTGCTCATCAGTAAAACCGTTCATTTTGCCAATTGCGGTATGTGCTGCAAGGCAGTACTCACAATTATTTACCTGGCTTACTACAAGGTTTACCACTTCTTTTTCTTTTGGCCTTAAAGAAGTTTTCCTGTTTTGCAGGGTAAGATAGTCACCTAATGCAGTTTCACTTTTACTGAAATAGGCATACAGGTTAGGCACCATGCCCAGGCCTTTGTTCAGTTTATCAAAAATAGCCTGGTTGTTTTCAGAAACTTCTTCTCTTGTCGGAATTGCGAAATTTTTCATGTTGCTTGTTTAATTTGTTGTATGTCGTTATTGACAGTACAAAGTTGCGGCTAAAAGCAATGCTGAAAAATGGAGGTACTTCCCGACGTGCATTCAATTTTTCCTTATGCAGTATTTTTGAGTATGTTTTTAAACTCGGTGGCAGTGTATGAGGTTTGCTTTTTAAAAAAACGGCTAAAGTGAGAGGTGTCTTCAAAACCTATTTCGGTGGCAATTTCCTTAACCGATTTATCTGTATAATACATAAGGCGCTTTGCTTCGGTAATAAGGCGTTCCTGTATTATTTGTAAAGGCGTTTTTTTGCCGTAAAGTGCAAATACATTAGATAGTGTTTTTGGCGATTTATTAAGTGCCGAGGCATAAAACTGTACTTCGTGCTGTGTTTTATAATGGTTTTCAACCATAATATTATAGCGACGGTACAAATCGAACCGGGTGTCATCATCTGCACCTGTTGGTACGTACTGCTGCTTACCCATGCGGGTGATATTAATAATAAGCCTCACCAAAAGTAGCCTAAGCATTTCACCCTGAATGCTGTCAGGGTTCTTAAATTCGCTTACAAAAGTTTCGAGCAGGCGGGTTATTGTTGTTTTTTCTTCTTCATTAAGTAAAACAAACATAACCTGAGACGAACCATAGAACAGAAAGCCCACGCAGCTTACTTCTTCATCATGATCTACAATACAATAAAAGTCGCGGTTAAACTGCCATGCAGTAATATCTTCAGGGTTTTCAAACCTGAAACTCTGGTTTACCACAAGTGGTAAGATTGCACCTTCAGGAAATTCATATTCCACTTCATCAATTACGGCTTTCTGTTTTTTGCCCCTGTTCCATGCAATGGTAAGCAGCTTGTCGGCACGGTCGCGCACAAAAAAGAAACGGTCGAAACCGCTGTTACCTGCGGTAAGCCGCAGCTCGCCACCTGTTTTTTTATCTTTATAGGTAAAGTTCATATAAGGCTGTAAATTAAAAACGCCCTGCAATGCAGGACGTTAAAGCTTTATTCTGTTGGCATGCTGCCCAGCATTTCAATTTCAAAAATAAGGTTGGCATTGGCAGGTATGCCTGCGCGGGCAACGCCCCTTTCGCCATAGCCCAAATGTGCCGGTATAAAAATAATGATCTTATCGCCAACATTCATTTGCTCTATACCCTCTATAAAGCCCGGTATCATGCCTGATTTTGTTCCGGCCCTGAAAGGTATCGGCTTGTAAGCACCGGCTGCATCCTTTTGCGGAATGTAGTTGCCGAATGCTTTTGCAATTTCAGGTTCGCTCGAGTCGAATAATGTACCATTTTCAAGATAGCCTGAATATTCTAGGTAAACGGTAGCACCATCAATGGGCTTCTGTCCGCTGCCTTTTTGTGTAATGTTGTAGGTAAGCCCGGAATTTGTTGTTTTACCGGCAGCTTTCTTCTGTGCAAAGTAAGCTACTTTATCAGTTTTGGTTTTGGCAAGCTGCTCTTCTTTTTTCTTTTGCTCTTCAAGTGCTTTTTCAAAAGATTCTTTAAATACCTTTTCGGCTTTAAACTTCTTGGCATCGCGCCCAACACGTATTATTTTAACCGATTTTATTTCATCGCCCTGCTCAATCTGGTTTACCACATCCATACCGTTACCCATTACATGGCCAAAAACAGTATGCAGGCCGTTAAGGTGCGGTGTAGCTTTGTGAGTGATAAAAAACTGGCTTCCGTTAGTGCCGGGGCCGGCATTGGCCATACTTAAAACGCCCGGCCCATCATGCTTCATCTCGGTAATTTCGTCGGCGAACTTATAACCCGGCCCACCAGAGCCATCTCCGTTAGGGTCGCCTGTCTGTATCATGAAATCTTTTATAACCCTGTGAAACTTTAACCCGTCATAATAAGGCTTGCCTTTACGGTCGTTAGTTACCATATCATTTGTGCCCTCGGCAAGGCTTACAAAGTTGGCAACCGTCAGCGGGGTTTTCTGGTATTCAAGCTGAAGCAATATAGTACCTTTATTTGTTTCTATTTCTGCATAAAGGCCATCGCCAAGCTTAGTATCGGGCGGTGGTGTGTTTGCGTTTTTGCATGAAAATAAAACTGCAACTAAACTTAAAAACAAACTTGTCATTGGTTTCATTTATATTAAATTATTATCTTTCTTCTACTTCTGTTTCGTGCTTTATGTCGTTAAGGGTAACGGTGCATATAAGAGGTTCGTTTGTACCTATCTTGTTGTTATCGCCATGATAACCGTAGCCCATATTGCTGGGGAATAGAAAAGTAACCTTTTCGCCTTCGTTCATTAGCTTTATCCCGCTTCTAAGCCCCATCATAATGTTTTGCTTATCTACATAATACACCTGTGGGCGAAGCTCTACCTCGCTATAGATAACATTACCTTTAAGGTCTTTTACTTCATAGTTAAAAAAGGCAACATCACCGCGCTTCGGGGTAATGGAGTCCTGCTTGTTTTCTATTTCATAATGGTACCAATAGCCTTTATCAGAAGCTATATATTTTATGGCAGGATTACTTTTTATGATAGAGTCTATCTGTGCTTCTTCATAAGCAATCAGCTTGCGGTTGCGCTCTACAGACTCATTTATAAATGCCGAGCCCGATGTGCGCGATACAGGCTTGCGTGCCTGCTGTTGCGAGCAGCCTGTAAGTACAGCCCCTGTAGCCAAGGCAATTGTTAATAACATCTTCTTCATTATCAGTCAATTTTAGTGTGCGCTAATGTAGCAATAAATTTTTTTATCGTAGCCTCCAGCGTATCGGCAGATTTTCCGCCGGCAGCATTTTTATGCCCGCCGCCGTTAAAATGTTTCCTCGCATATTGGTTTACATCAAAATCACCTTTAGAACGGAAAGATATCTTTATTATTCCCTCATCTTTATTTTCGGTGAAAAATGCTGTGAACACAATATCTTTCATGCTAAGCCCATAGTTAACTATACCTTCTGTATCTCCTTTGCTGTTGCCAAAGCCCGTAAGCTCTTCATGGCTCATATAGGTATAAGAGGTTTTGTTAGCGGGTATTACCTGCATGTTCTGCAAAGCCCTTGCCAAAATTTGAATGCGGTTGTGGCTGTGGTTGTCATAAAGCAGGCTGTGTATAGCGCTGTTATCTATGCCCAGGTCTATAAACGCTGCCGCAATGCGGTGTGTGGTGCCTGTGGTTGACGGATAACGGAAAGAACCCGAATCGGTAACTATACCCGTATATAAGCAGGTAGCTATTGTTTTATCGATCAGTTTTTTTTCGGACATACTGTCTATAAAATGATAAATCATTTCGCACGTAGAACCGTAGTCAGTGTCAGAGAACATATATTGTGCATAATCATCCGGTGCCTGGTGGTGGTCTATCATTATAAATGTTTTACCATCCTGCTGCTGCAATGCCTGCTGCATTTTTTCTCCTGTACGGCTTAACGCATTATAATCGAGTGTAAATATAATATCGGCCTCTTCAAGTACTTTTGTGGCGGGGCCGGTTTCATTTTCAAAAACCATAACTTTTTCTGTACCGGGCAGCCACGCCAGGAAATCAGGGAAATCATTCGGTACTATAACCGTAGGGTAGTGCCCTTTTTTTATAAGGTAGTGGTAAAGCCCTAATGAAGAGCCCATAGCATCGCCATCGGGGTTTCTGTGTGTTGTTATTGCAATTTTTTTAGGAGAAGCCAGCAACTCTTTAACGGCTTCTGTATCTCGGGTTGTCATCATTTTGCGAATTTACAGCTTTTTCTGTTATCAGGTACAGCCGGTAAAAAGACAAAATGTAACGAATGAATATCAGAATTTAATCGAATCAAGGCAGCGCGATACATCAAAGTAAAAACCTTTAATCTGGTAAGGATTATCGGCAAGCGCAAGATAATCATACCGCCCGTCTATTAAAGACTGGCTTCCGCCAAACTCAAACCCCAGCAGGCTTAGCACCTCATATTCGTTTGAAGTATTTATAACGTAAAAACAGGTTTCTTTATCAGTGCCGTTGCCGGTACTCAGTATAGCATCTATTATTATTTCTCCCTGAACGCTTTCTTTTTCAGCTTCGGCAATCATACCTAACTCCCTGAAGGAATATATGCGGTATTCTTTTACCCTTATGCTGAAAGGATAAGTCTTGAGGATTTCATCAGTATATTCAATAATCTTTTTAAGGTCGTCTTTAGTTCCGTCATCTTTTTGCAGGAGCTCCCGCAGTTTTTTTTCGGCTTCAGAACGTGAGTAAGGAGAATACTCATCCTGGAAGGAATATCCATAATATAAATGCCGCTTTTCTTCAAGCGTCATGGTGCTGTCAGACTTTGTGTAACGGTCAAATAGCGTATCAAAATAAAATGCCGAGTTTTTATCAGATACATTCTTTTCTATTGCTTTATAATCAGGTGCAGTAAACTCTTCCGTCTGGGCGTTTATATTGACGAAAGCAAAAAACAGTACTGTAAATAAAATTATTTTTTTCATATGCGTTGCAGACTTATACTGTTGATAATAAAGGTACTGATTTGTTATTATATCTAACTAATGTTACTGCAATTTTATTTTTTCTTACAGTGTAAAAATTTTGGCACATCAATTGTAATCCTGTTTTAAAATATTGTTAAATTTGACCAAAAACTTAGAGTATTATGAAAAAAACTACCATTATTTTGCTGACTGCCCTACTGATGAGCAGTTTTACAACCTTTGCGCAATTTCAGCCTGTAGGGCACCTTACTATTTTCTCTGATGATGGTGCCAAGTTCTTCCTTGTGCTTAACGGCGAACGCTATAATGATGTTGCCGAAACAAACCTGAGGATAGAAGACCTGCCTAATCCTTACTACGACTGCAAGATTATATTTGAAGATAAAAATATACCTGTAATATCTAAAAACGCACTAATGCTTGCCGATGTTGATGATATTATGCAGGATGTAACCTACCGTATTAAAAGAGATAAAAAAGGTCGTTATAACCTGAAGTTTTATTCATCTGTGCCTGCGCAGCAAAATGTAATACGCCCCACTAACTGCGCAGTATACCAATACGGGCACCCAAGGGAAGTATTTATAGACCGCAACGGGCAACAGATGCAGCAGACAGTGGTAATACAGGAAACCGCTACAGGCGATAGTTTTGGTATGAATGTAAATATGGGCGGTATAGGTATGAGCGTAAATATGCCTGCTACAGGTACAGTAACCACCACCACAACTACCACCACTACCACCACAGGCGGTGGCTACGGTTACACCGAGTACAGAGATCGCGACAGAGATGAAAACAGGGGATGCAGGAGGCCTATGCCGGCAGCAAATTTTGAGCAGGCAAGAAAAGCCATAGCTGATACCAGCTTTGATGATACCAAGCTTTCTACAGCCAAGCAGATAGTTTCTTCAAACTGTATGGATGCTAACCAGATAAGTATTATAGCCAAGCTGTTTAGTTTTGAAGATTCTAAACTTGATTTTGCAAAGCATGCCTATGATTTTTGTACAGATAAAAATAACTACTATAAAGTAGTAAGCATTTTTACATACTCGGATAGTAAAGAAGAGTTGAATCAATATATAGGGCAGAGGAGGTAAAACTGTTTTATATAATTGAGTGTTCAGTAATTAATAAAGCCGCCCGTCAGGGCGGCTTTTGCTTTTTATTTACATTTCAATGCTATTTTGCTAAACTGCGGTTAATTAGCAAAGCCTTAATATATAGCTGTGCAAATACAGGGTAATTTTATAGTACTAACGTTAAAAAAGAAATACCATGAAAAAGATTGTACTATCGCTGTCAGCGCTTTTTGCAGTAAGCATAGCCGCAGCACAGAGCTACCCAAAGCAACCCGATCCAAAAGTATATAACGTAGTAAAGCAGGTGCCGGCTACAAAAGCTGCCGAGACAGATGAAACTGCCGACCGGCAGGAAGTGAATACCGAAGCACGCAGTAAAGATGAAACTATTGCCACAGAAGGGCAACCGGCAAAAAAACCTGAAAAAGTAGAAACTTCTCCTGCAACGGCGGTAGCAGAGAACGAAGCACAATAACACAAGCCACCCATTCGGGTGGTTTTTTTATTAAAATAAAGTTTCCTATTGAGCAGTATTATTGCTTTTTTAGTAGGTTTGCGGTTATGGAAACCAACAAAAGTTACGGAGACAAGGGTATTAAGACTGTTGCAGTAATGAGCCTTCTTACTTTAGGATTTGTTATGCTTAACAAGCCTTTTTTAAAATACTGGATGCTGCTTATAGGTGCGGGGTACTTTTATTTTGCGCTATACAAGCTGAAATATGACAGGCAGAACGGTAACGATACTCAAAAAGCGTGGATTTATATAGTTACAGGCATCTTAGGCCTCCTGTTTGGAATTACTCTTCTGGTAATAAGTATGGTTATGAAAGATTCAGCTATATAACTAAGGACTTATGGGCACTTAAAAAAAATCCTTACTTTTAAGGCTCAAAATTAAGGCATGGAACAACCAATAATCAATATAAAGGGAATAACAAGAGATTTTCCGCTTGGCAGCGAGATAGTAAAAGTACTTAAAGGCATAGACCTTATTATACAAAAAGGAGAATATGTAGCACTTATGGGGCCTTCCGGTTCAGGTAAAAGTACGCTGATGAACATATTAGGCTGTCTAGACACCCCTACAGGGGGCAGTTACATACTTAACGGAAAAGACGTAAGCCAGATGAGCGATGATGAGCTTGCCGGCATCAGAAATAAAGAAATTGGTTTTGTTTTCCAGACGTTTAACCTGTTGCCGCGCACAACAGCACTTGATAATGTTGCACTGCCAATGGTATATGCAGGCTATAAAAAGCCGGAGCGAAGCGAACGCGCCACAGAAGTACTTACACAGGTGGGACTTGCCGACAGGATGGACCATAAGCCTAACCAGCTATCGGGAGGTCAGCGCCAAAGGGTAGCTGTAGCCAGGGCAATGGTAAACCATCCTTCAATTATACTTGCAGATGAGCCTACCGGTAACCTAGACAGTAAAACATCTGTTGAGATTATGAACCTTTTCGACCAGATACATGCCAATGGCAATACTGTAATACTTGTAACCCACGAAGAAGATATTGCCGCGCACGCGCACCGCATTATAAGGCTTCGGGACGGTATTATAGAAAGCGATAATCCTAACAGGAGATAGCTTAATACTGCTGCTTGTTATCTTAAATTTAAAAATCTTCAATCTTAAATATAGTGAAAGTATATACCAAAACAGGGGATAAAGGTACTACAGCCTTATTTGGCGGTACGAGGGTACCCAAGCACCACATACGTATAGAGAGCTACGGTACGGTAGATGAGCTTAACTCGCATATCGGGCTGATACGCGACCAGGATATTAACCCTGATTATAAGAAAATACTGCAGCGCATACAGGACAAACTGTTTACTGTAGGTGCCATTTTGGCAACAGATCCTGAAAAATCAATCCTGAAGAATGGCAAGGAGCGCCTTAACATACCTAAAATTTCTGAATCGGATATAGAATTGCTTGAAAATGAGATTGACGCTATGGATGCTGCCCTGCCGCCTATGACTCATTTTGTATTGCCGGGCGGGCATACTACGGTGTCATATTGTCATATAGCGCGTTGCGTTTGCCGCCGTGCAGAGCGTCTTGCAGTACATTTACATGAGTTAGAGCCTACTGATGAGATGGTTTTAACCTACCTGAACCGACTTTCTGACTACCTGTTTGTGCTGGCACGGAAGTTGTCGTACGACCTGAAGGCTGACGAGGTAAAATGGATACCCGAAAAGCTGTAGCCGGCAGGCAGTAATAAGTTACTGAAATTTAACGTAAACAGTAGCTTTTACTGTACCTGTTTTGCCGCTGCAAAACGTTCTTAACTTTTTTTAGAAAATAAACAAATTTTTACTTGACTATTTCAGTATAAAATTTATTTTTGCATAAACTTAAATCGTTTATAAAATGTATTGGACATTAGAACTGGCGTCCTATTTAAGTGATGCCCCTTGGCCTGCTACAAAAGATGAGCTTATAGATTATGCCATCAGGACAGGAGCACCGCTTGAGGTGGTGGAAAACCTTCAGTCAATAGAAGATGAAGGTGAGATATATGAATCGATGGAAGAAATATGGCCGGATTATCCTACCGACGAAGATTATCTTTGGAACGAGGATGAATACTAGCATAAAATAAAACAATCAATTGAAAAGTCTCTTTCAGGAGGCTTTTTTTTTGGTTAAATTTGTAACCATTCGCAAAACACAGTAATTATATAATAATGAGTTTAATAAACAGCATTCTTAAAGCTTTTGTTGGCGATAAGTCTGAAAAAGATATAAAGGGCATACAGCCCCTTATTAAAAAGATTCATTCGTTTGAACAAGCTTTAGCAGCCCTTTCGCATGATGAGCTAAGGGCAAAGACAATTACCTTTAAAGAAAAAATTAAAGAGGCAAGGGCAGAAAAAGACGCCAAAATAGCGTCTTACCTTGAAGAAATAGAAAAAACCGAAGACATTGATAAGAGAGAAGATATCTATGCTTCTATCGATGCGCTTGAAAAAGAGGCTTATGATATTTCTGAAAAGGTACTTATGGAAATTTTACCCGAAGCTTTTGCAGTGGTTAAAGAAACCGCCCGCCGCTTTAAGGAAAATACTGCCATTACCGTAACCGCTACCCCTTATGACAGGGAACTTTCAGCTACAAAATCATACGTAACGCTGGAGGATGACAAAGCCGTTTGGGCTAACTCATGGAATGCAGCAGGTAAAGAAATTACCTGGGACATGATACACTATGATGTGCAGCTTATAGGCGGTGTTGTACTGCACCAGGGTAAAATTGCCGAGATGCAGACGGGTGAAGGTAAAACGCTTGTGGCTACACTGCCGCTTTATCTTAACGCGCTTACCGGTAACGGTGTTCACCTTGTAACGGTAAACGATTATCTTGCCAAAAGGGACAGCACGTGGAAAGCCCCCTTGTTTGAGTTCCACGGTATGTCGGTAGACTGTATAGATAACCACCAGCCCAACTCACCGGGCAGGAGGAAAGCCTATGCTGCTGACATCACTTATGGTACCAATAACGAATTCGGCTTTGACTATCTTAGGGATAACATGGCACACTCACCGGGCGACCTTGTGCAGCGCAAGCATAATTTTGCTATTGTGGATGAGGTTGACTCAGTGTTAATTGATGATGCGCGTACGCCACTTATTATATCAGGCCCTGTGCCGCAGGGCGACCGCCACGAATTTAATGAGCTAAAGCCAAAAGTAGAAAATTTATATACCCTGCAGCGCACCCTTATAAACGGTGTACTTGCAGAGGCTAAAAAACTGATAAAAGAAGGCAATACCAAAGATGGTGGCTTTATGCTGTTAAGGGCACACAGAGGATTACCTAAAAACAAGGCGCTTATTAAGTTTTTAAGTGAGGAAGGCGTTAAGCAGATACTCCAGAAAACAGAGAATCAATATATGCAGGACAATAACCGCGACATGCATAAAATTGATGAGGCACTGTATTTTGTAATAGAAGAAAAAAACAACCAGGTAGAGCTTACTGATAACGGAATCAAGTTCCTGTCGCAGGATACCGATAATGACTTTTTTGTATTACCGGATATTGGTACCGAAATAGCCAGTATTGAAAAGCAGAACCTTGGTAAAGAACAGGAAGCAGAGCGCAAAGAAGAGCTTTTCAGGGATTTCTCTGTAAAGAGCGAGCGCATACATACACTTACACAATTGCTTAAAGCATATACATTATTCGAGAAGGATGTAGAGTATGTTATCATGGAAAACAAGATCATGATAGTAGACGAGCAGACTGGACGTATAATGGAAGGCCGCCGTTATTCTGACGGTTTGCACCAGGCAATTGAGGCTAAGGAAAATGTAAAGATTGAGGCCGCAACCCAAACGTTTGCAACCATTACACTGCAAAACTACTTCAGGATGTACAACAAGCTGGGCGGTATGACTGGTACGGCTGTAACCGAAGCAGGCGAGTTTTGGGAAATATATAAGCTTGATGTGGTAGAAATACCTACCAACAGGCCAATAGCGCGTAAAGATGAGCATGACCTTATCTATAAAACCATGCGCGAAAAATTTAATGCGGTAATAGAGGACGTTTCTAAACTGTCTGCTGCCGGAAGGCCGGTGCTTATAGGTACCACATCGGTAGAGATATCAGAGCTTTTAAGCCGTATGCTTAAAATGAGGAACGTGCCGCACAACGTGCTAAACGCGAAGCTTCACAAAAAAGAAGCCGACATTGTTGCCGAAGCAGGTAAGCCTGGCATAGTAACCATAGCCACCAATATGGCAGGCCGTGGTACTGATATTAAGCTGACACCGGAGGTTAAGGCA
The DNA here is from genome assembly GCF_024305175.1 of Flavobacterium sp. Lineage (GTDB taxonomy): Bacteria > Bacteroidota > Bacteroidia > Flavobacteriales > Flavobacteriaceae > Flavobacterium. Next base: position 6,927 of record NZ_JAMWYY010000020.1, on the reverse strand, counting down.
AAAGGAGGCCTTGCCATTATAGGTACAGAGCGCCACGACTCTCGAAGGGTTGACAGGCAGCTGCGAGGCCGTGCAGGTCGTCAGGGTGACCCGGGAAGCTCACAGTTCTATGTTTCGCTTGAAGATAACCTGATGCGTTTATTCGGTTCTGAAAGGGTAGCTAAGGTTATGGACCGTATGGGCCTTAAAGAAGGAGAGGTGATACAACACAGCATGATGACGAAATCTATAGAGCGTGCACAGAAAAAAGTAGAAGAAAACAACTTTGGTGTACGTAAAAGGCTTTTGGAGTATGATGATGTAATGAACGCGCAGCGTGAGGTAATATACAAGCGCAGGAAGCACGCCCTGCATGGCGACCGCCTTAAAGTGGATATTGCCAACATGATGTATGATACTGTAGAGCTTATTACAGAAACCAACAAAGCGGCATCAGATTATAAGAACTTTGAGTTTGAACTGATACGTTACTTCTCTATAAGCGCCCCTCTTACCGATGCTGAATTTGGCAGGATGTCTGACAGGGAGATAACCTCTAAAGTGTATAAGCAGGTAATGGAGGCATACCATGAAAAGAACCTTCGTGATGCCTCGGAAGCTTTCCCGGTTATTAAAAACGTATATGAGAACAATACAGGGCAGTATGAGCGTATAGTAGTTCCTTTTACCGATGGTATAAAAACGCTTAACGTGGTTACCAACCTTGAAAAAGCTTACCAGACAGAAGGTAAATCGTTAGTTGATGATTTCGAGAAAAACATAACGCTTGCCATTATAGACGAAGCATGGAAAAAACACCTTCGTAAAATGGATGAGCTGAAACAATCGGTTCAGCTTGCTGTTCACGAACAGAAAGACCCGTTGCTTATCTATAAGTTTGAAGCCTTTAACCTGTTTAAGAAAACGGTTGACAACATTAATAAGGAAGTAATATCATTCCTGTTTAAAGGAGATTTGCCAACCCACAACCCTAATAATATCCAGGAGGCAAGGCAACCAGCCCAGCAAAAGGAAGAATACAGGGAAAGTAAGGAAGAGGTTTTAAATACCGATGAAATGGCTGCACAGGCACGCCAGGCAGGGCAAGCACAAAGCCGCCCTCAGGTAACTGAAACAGTGGTAAGGGATGCCCCGAAAATTAACCGTAATGATACTGTTACCGTTAAGCATGTTATGAGCGGAAAAACCGAAACCATGAAGTTTAAAAAGGCAGAAGGCCTTTTGGCTTCGGGGGAGTGGATAATAGCAAATGATTAATTACGTTAATTAAGTATAACTAATCCCTCTGCACTGCGGAGGGATTTTTATTTTTGTAAACTCTTACTGTCTGGCTATGGAACTATATTACTCATTATCCGTATTTATTGTTATCGCTTCTTTTTTCGCCTATTTTAATGTAAGGTTTTTAAAGCTGCCCTCTACTATAGGTATAATGGTAATAGCAATGGTTGCCTCTGTTGCACTGGTGGCATTTGGTAACACAGTGCCGAGTATTAATGAGCGTATATCATCCCTTGTATCTAATTTTGACTTTACAGAGGTGCTCATGGGTGCCATGCTTAATTTTATGTTGTTTGCTGGCGCAATACACGTAAGCCTTCGTGATTTGCGGGAGCAGAGCAGGCCTATACTCACCTTTTCTACTATTACAGTTGTTATCTCTACACTTGCTGTGGGCACGCTGGTGTACTTTATTCCCATTGACGGGCTAGAGATACCTTTTTTATATTGCCTGCTGTTTGGTGCGCTTATATCGCCTACAGACCCTGTTGCGGTACTGAGTATATTAAAGGAGGCCAAAGTGCGTAAATCTTTGGAAACAAAAATTGCAGGCGAATCTCTTTTTAATGATGGAATGGCTGTGGTGCTTTTTGCGGTACTATTGCAGCTTGCACAAGGCAATACAGAAAATTTTACAGCCCTGAATATTATATGGCTTTTTATCCGTGAGGCAGGCGGTGGCTTATTACTGGGTATTGCCCTTGGCGTAGGTGCATCCAGAGCCATACGTAAAATAGATGATTATAAAGTAACGATACTTATCACACTTTCTGTTGTTATGGGCGGTTATCTTATAGCGCGTGCGCTGCATGTTTCTGGGCCGCTTACCATGGTTTTTGCCGGGCTTATTATTGGTAACTTCAGGAAACGCTGGGCTATGTCGGCCACCACAAAGGATTACCTTGATAAATTCTGGGAGCTTAATGATGAAATATTAAACGCAATACTATTCCTGTTTATAGGGTTAAACCTGTTGCTCATACCTGACCTTACGCAATACTGGCTTCCGGGGCTTGCTTGTGTGATAATTGTTTTGCTTTCGAGGCTTATATCAATATGGCTACCCACAAGAATTATAACCTTTAAAGAAAAGATAACCCGCGGCACTATTAACGTGCTGGTTTGGGGCGGGCTAAGGGGCGGTGTCTCTATAGCGCTTGCCTTATCTATTGATGAGAACCCTTACAAAAAGACTATAATAGCAATCACTTACTTTGTGGTAGTATTTTCTATAATAGTGCAGGGGCTTACTATTGGTAAAGTAGCTAACCGCGTGCTGGCGAAATCTTAAAGGCTATCAGGAAATATCTTGCCTGGGTTTAGTATGTTATTCGGGTCAAACAATTGCTTTATACTTTTCATGAGTTGCAGATGCTGGTTTGAAAAAGCAATATCCATAAAGTTCTTTTGCACATAGCCGATACCGTGCTCACCTGAAAGAGTACCTTTTAAAGAAATGGTAAGCTCAAATATTTCACGTATGCCTTTTGGTACTTCGGTTTGCCATTGGTCGTCGGTCATATCGCCCTTCACAATATTTACGTGCAGGTTGCCGTCTCCGGCATGCCCATAGCAAACAGAGCTGAAGCCATATTTTTTCCCAATTTCCTTTATGCCTTTTAAAAGCGCAGGCAGTTCATAGCGGGGTACAACAGTATCCTCTTCTTTATAAACAGAATTTGATTTTACTGCCTCGCCAACTGCGCGGCGCATTTTCCAGAGTGCATTTTTTTGATCTTCGGTATCGGCAAAAAGTATTTCGTCTATATCAAAAGCCTCCAGCACATCAGTAATTTTTTCTGCTTCACTAAACAGCACATCCGGATAATTACCATCAACCTCAATAAGCAGGTGTGCCTGTACAGCATCGCCAATCGGGATGCTTACTCCGTCTATATAACGCAATGTCCAGTCAATAGCATCACGCTCCATGAACTCCAATGCACTTGGTACAATGCCTGCACGAAAAATAGCAGCCACAGCTTCGCATGCCTGCTCTGCTTTAAAGAAAGGTACAAGCATTAGTACGTTATGGTTGTTCTTTGGCAGCAGCTTCATTACAATTTTGGTAATTATACCCAGTGTACCCTCACTACCCACCATAAGCTGGGTAAGGTTATAGCCTGTAGAGTTTTTTAGGGTATTGGCACCTGTCCATATAACTTCACCTGTGGGCAAAACGACTTCAAGGTTAAGCACATAGTCTTTGGTAACACCATATTTTACAGCCCTTGCGCCACCTGCATTTTCGGCAACGTTACCACCTATAGTGCAACTGCCGCGGCTGCTTGGGTCGGGCGGATAAAATAACCCTTTTTCAAGTACAGCTTCCTGAAATACCTGTGTAACTACTGCCGGCTCTACAATAGCCTGCAGGTTGCGCTCGTCTATCTCTATTTTAGTAAAACGCTCCATAGAAAGGCCTATACCACCATGAATACTTAAAGCCCCGCCGCTAAGCCCGGTGCGCCCTCCAATAGGCACAACAGGAATATTATATTGGTTTACAAGCTTCATAATCGCAGAAACTTCTTCGGTAGTGCCTGGTTTTACTACTACGGTAGGCGGAAAATTATAGTCTTCGGTTTCGTCGTGCCCGTAGTGGTGGCGTGTTTCCTCGTCGGTAAACACAAAGTTTTTTCCTGTAATGTTAACCAGACTTTCTATTAAAGCATCAGATAGTATAACTTGCATGACCAATTTAATTAATGCCTCAAAAATAAAGATATGTTGCTAAACTTTCTCAACATATCAATTAATACTACAACCATTTTAGGTAATTATTATATTTGCCTTATGCAACTATCAGTAATCATCCTTAACTACAACGTACGCTATTTTTTACAGCTATGCCTGCAGAGTGTGCAAAAAGCGCTTGAAGGTACAGAAAGCGAAATTATTGTAGTGGACAATAACTCGCCCGATGATAGCTGTAAGATGGTTGCTGAGTTATTTCCGCAGGTAAAATTAATTGCTTTGCAGGAAAATTTTGGCTTCCCTAAGGGTAATAATATAGGGGTGCAACATGCTCAAGGTAAATATATATGCATACTTAACCCCGATACTGTAGTAGCCGAAGATACTTTTACCAAAATGCTCGCTTTTGCAGAAGGCAAAAAAAACTTTGGTATTGCCGGAGCTAAAATGATTGATGGTACAGGCAGGTTTCTCCCCGAAAGTAAAAGGGGAATACCTACCCCGTGGGTAGCTGTTACAAAAATTGCGGGCTTATATAAGCTGTTTCCTAAAACGAGGCTTTTTAACCAATATTATGCCATGCACCTTGGTAAAGATGAGGTTGGTGAAACCGAGATATTAACAGGGGCATTTATGTTTATGCACCGCGAAACCTACTTAAATGCAGGTGGGTTTGACGAAAGCTATTTTATGTATAGCGAAGACATGGATTTATCATATACCATTGTAAAAGCAGGGAAAAAGAACTGGTATTATCCGGGTACTGCCATAATTCATTATAAGGGGGAGAGCACAGTGCGCGATGGGGCCTATATGAAACGCTTTAATGATGCTACTAAGGCATTTTACAGGAAACATTTTAACGGCTCTTTATTTTTTGATCTTTTTATGCGTGCCGGAACGCTGTTTTTTGTGTTTAATAAAAAGAATAAAAAAGTGGCGCGCCGCCAACCTGAAGAATATTATCTGTTTTCTAAGAATGAAGAGTTAAAGCTGGCGCTCGAAGAGCAACTTACCGCAAAAGTAATAAGAATAGGGGAATATAAAGAGAACATGCTTTATCCCGCTACAGGTATCAACCCGAAACAGACGGAAATTATTTTTGATAATGACCTGCTTAGTTATGGCGATATGATAGCAATCATGCAGCGTCACTGTTCAGGATGTTACACTTTTAAGATAAAGCCACAAGTATACAATTTTATTATTGGCAGTAACAGCAGTAACGACAGGGGAAGTGTAATACACCTTTAAAAAACGTTGTAGTTTACTTAATAATTATTGACAGAAAAGTATTAAGTCAAAATTTTTATTAATTTCGCAAGCATAAACATTAAATCTACCATTAGGTTAACGATATGGCAAAGTTTGAACTTAAATTACCCAAAATGGGTGAGAGTGTTGCAGAAGCAACCATTACAAACTGGTTAAAAAATGTGGGTGACCATATTGATGCAGATGAGGCAGTACTGGAAATAGCCACAGATAAAGTAGATTCTGAAGTGCCTTCTGAAGTATCGGGAGTACTCTCTGAAATACTTTTTCAGGTTAATGATGTAGTTCAGGTAGGCCAAACAATTGCCTATATTGAAACCGAAGGTGGTGTAAGTGTTGATGCCCCATCACAAAAAACTACCGATGCAAATGTAGAAACAGTTGCAAAAACAGTAGAAACCGCAAAAGAAACAGTAGCCGCTTCGCTTGATTTTGCTGATTCTGATAAGTTTTTCTCTCCGTTGGTTAAAAATATAGCTAAAGAAGAAGGTATAAGCCTTCAGGAGCTTGACGCTATTAAAGGAACCGGCAAAGACGGCAGGGTTACCAAAAGCGATATATTAGCTTATATTAAAGATAGGCAGTCTCAGCCAGCACCGGCACAGCAACCTGCTAAACCTGTAACGCCTGTACAGCAACAGCCTGCTGCTGCAAAAGCGGCCCCGGTATCGGTTAACGGACAGGATGAAATTATAGAGATGGACCGTATGCGTAAAATGATTTCGCACCATATGGTACAGTCAATACAAACTTCTGCACACGTACAATCATTTATAGAAGTAGATGTAACTAATATTGTTAAGTGGAGGGATAAGTTTAAAGGAACTTTCGAGAAAAGGGAAGGTGAAAAACTTACTTTTACACCAATATTTATGGAGGCAGTTGCCCGTGCACTGAAAGACTTCCCTATGATGAATATATCTGTAGATGGAGAGTACATTATAAAGAAGAAAAATATTAATCTGGGCATGGCTGCCGCATTGCCAAATGGTAACCTTATTGTACCGGTTATAAAAAATGCCGACCAGCTTAACCTAGTAGGCATGGCAAAAGCGGTAAATGATCTTGCCAACCGTGCTAAGTCTGGAAAACTGAAGCCTGACGACACACAGGGCGGAACTTATACAGTAACAAATGTTGGTACTTTTGGCAGTGTGTTTGGTACGCCAATTATTAACCAGCCGCAGGTGGGTATTCTGGCATTAGGAGCTATACGAAAAGTACCTGCTGTAATTGAAACACCTGAAGGTGATTTTATAGGTATTCGCCAAAAAATGTTCCTGTCACACAGTTATGACCACCGTGTAGTGGATGGTGCCCTTGGAGGCTCATTTGTTAAGCGTGTAGCTGATTATCTTGAAGCATGGGACATAAATCGCGATATATAGTCAATATTAATTTATATAAAAAAGGAGATGTATCAACATCTCCTTTTTTATATAAATTAATAAAAAATATTATTTTGATAGTTCTTTATTCTGTGTCTGTTGCTTATAGTAATAAAATGCAAATGCAACAGCTGCTATTCCAAGAATAATAAGTTTGCCATTAACAGGTACATCATCACCTTCATTGTTTCCGGAACCGTCATCAGACCCAGTACCATCACCCGTTCCTCCACTACCAATTTGTGCAAACATTATAAAGTCACCTGCTAATAGAAAAGCAATAACG